>DASZRZ010000504.1:0-7775 GCA_035548935.1 Terriglobales bacterium | reverse complement strand
TACCGCACCTTTTCGGATCCGGTACCCCTTTAATTCCAAGAGTTGCCACCTGGCGGTGCTCACGATGGAAACGCTGAATTGCGCCCAGGTCCACGGTGGTCAGCACGTCCCCGTAAAAAATCCAAAATGGCTCCGACCCGGCCCATCCAGCGTTCGACTTCAACGTGCCTGCGCTCCCTAGCAACTCCGGTTCTTCGGAAACATGCACCCGCACCGGGTGCTGCTGGGCAGCCAGATAATCGCGGACTTGACCTGCATGCGAATGGATGTTGATGAGGACGTCGGTGATGCCGTGCCGCTTGCAGAGCTCAAGCCATATGCCCAATAACGGGGTTCCCCGGATCGGGACCAAACACTTGGGAATTCTGTCGGTGAGCGGCTTTAGGCGCGTACCGTGCCCAGCAGCAAGAATGAAGGCTCGCATGGAAGGAAGGCGGCGTTAAACGGAAGTTGTGGCTGGCAGGAAAATCCAGCGGCTGCCGCCATGCTTATCTGAATCGATGAACGGATCGTTGGCCACAGTGTGAGCGCCCTGGAAATCAAATTCAAATTCCATCTCCTGCGTTCCCATCGCGCCCAGCGCGGTACGGACCTTCTCCCGGTACTCGGGATGGCAGAAGAGAAGAAGAAAACCGCCTCCGCCGGCGCCAGTGATCTTCCCGCCGGTCGCACCATTTTCCCGCGCGACGGCATAAAGCTTGTCGATATGAGAATTTGAGATTTTATTGGAAACCCGCTTTTTCGCTTCCCATCCTTCGTGCATCAGGCTCCCAAACAGCGGCAGGTCGGCATCGTGGAGTGCCGCCCTCATGCGATATGCCAGCGACTTGATCTCATGCAGAGAGTCCAGGGCTGTCCCCCGCCTGGAACGGGTCGATTCTTCCTGGTTGGCCAGAATTGACCATGAGTTGTGCGCTGATCCTGTGAAAAAAAGCATCAAGCGCGATTGCAACTCGCGGGTGAGCGCCGGGTCAATTTCCATTGGCTCCACAAGCGTCGTTCCGTCCGGGTTGAAAGTTATGTAGTTCAAACCCCCGAAGGCGGCCGCGTATTCATCCTGCTTCCCGATTGCCTTGGACAGCGTGTTGCGCGCGATATGGAACGCCCGCTCCGCCAATTCATACTTTGACATGGGTATCTGCAGGTAAGTAGTGAGGGTTTTCAGCACGTTAACGCACACACTGGCCGATGAACCCAATCCCGTACCCGGGGGAATTTCCGAGGCAAGAAACAGGTCTACCGCGACGTTGCAATTTAAATCCTTGAGCACGGAAAGCGGAATTTCCAGCGCGCTTCCCTTCACGCTCATCCTGGCAATGTCCTGCCAGGTCTCGACAGCCCGCAGGTCCGATGAGATCACCTGGACCTTCCCATCCTCCCGCCGTTGCAGGACCGTATAGAAGTACTTATTGATGGCGACGCTTAAAACCACTCCGCCGTAGCTTTCGTAATAGCTGGGGAGGTCGGTGCCTCCGCCGCCGAAGCTAATCCGCACAGGGCTGCGAACTATCAGCACCAATCGCCTCCAGGTTAGGAACATCCACTGCCGTATTCGTAGTCGCGGCAACTGCGCTCTTCAGTCTGGGGGCCCATGGACGGAAAGCCAGCGTCCAGAGACTCTGCACCAGCAAAGAAAGGTCGGAAAAAATCGACCAGTCATACAGATACTGCAGGTCAAAGCGTGCTTTCTCTTCCGAGGAGTGCTGCTCACGTATGCCGTGCACCTGTGCGAGGCCCGTCAGGCCGGGACGGACGCGGAGGCGTTGCCGCTGCCATTCCGAATAGTGCTTCACACGGGCAATGGACTCCGGACGGGGACCCACCAGTGACATCTCACCGCGAATGATGTTTACGAGCTGCGGAAGTTCCGTGAGGCTGAGCTGGTTCAGCGTCTTTTCGATTCCCGACAAGGAAAGAGAATCCCGGTCCACGTTCAATCGGTACATATTGAAGGGCTCGCCATTTTTGCCGCAGCGAGTCTCCGTCCGCCAGGCTCGCCCTTTGCTCACGCGAAGGAGCGCCCCCAGGGCGCACAAAATCGGGGCCGCCAGAACCAGCATGACCGTGCCCACAATCACGTCAAAAGCACGCTTCAGAACCAGTTCCAGCTTTGCGGGCTTGTGCTTCTCCATCGTTAGTATGGGAAATCCGTCGAGCTCGATGAGCCGCGTTTTGGATAGATAAAGTTCATACCACTGAGGCACAACGGAAATCTGAATACCCATGCGCTGGGATTCCGCCACCAGCTTTTGAAACTCGGGCCCACTTGGCTGGTCCGCTACCAAAAGCTCGTGTACCTTCCGCTCCTGAAGCAGCTGCAAGGTTCCCAGTGTCGCAAGGCATAGAGTTCCGGTCGGAATTTGCGAGGGTTGCCCGGCAAGCTCCGCCCCCGAGGGAACGATAAAACCGACGAACTCCCACATCATCTCGGGATGGCGATTAATTTTAGCCGCCAATTCTCTTGCCAGATAACCGTTGCCAAAAATGGCGACCCGCCGCATCGAACTCGCGCCAAACGATGACCCCACCAGGAAGCGGGCAAGGCAGCGTATGGTCACAAAAATGACAAACAGGAAAATGGCCAGATAGGCCATCTGCAGGCGGGAATACAATTCCCGGGCGAGAAACGCCAAAGCCAGGAGTGCGGTCATCAAAAGACCCACTCCGACCGCCGACTGGGAAAGAATCGCGGGAAGACTCCAGCCTCCCTTGAATCCATCCAACTGCATCCGCAGGGAAAGCACGGTCCAGATCAATACCAGGGATGCGATAACGAAAAAGTTGGCTTCTAAACAGTACCAAAGCGTGCCGATTTGCCAGTTGTTGCGCGCTGCATATGCCAGAACAACTGCCAGGCCACTCCCCAGCAGATCAGCGACAAGAATCCATGGAGCGAGCTTTTCTCGCATAATCAGCTTTCAATAAGTTCTCTTGTTCCCAAAACCAGATTCTGCCCGGCGCAGGAAACCCGTGCTGCCCACGACCATCTGGTCATTAAGGCTATCCTACGCCGACCCTTTGAGTTGAGGGAAACACAATCAGTCACTTTATTGTAACTAGGAATTGATCAATTGTTTTCGCGCCCCGAGGTTCGAGCGCTCCCACTCCCATGCACTTTCCAGAATGCACCGGAGGTCAGAGTGCTTGGCCTTCCACCCAAACTCTCTTTCAATTTTGGTGGCGCTTGCGCAAAGGACCGCGGGATCTCCCGCACGGCGCCCCACCAACACAGTTTCAATTTTTTTACCTGTTACCTGTTCTGCAGCGGAAACAATCTCCCGCACGGAGAAACTGGTTCCCGTACCAATGTTGTAGGCCCGGAACCCCGGATCGTTCATTACCCTGAGCGCCAGCAAGTGCGCCCCTGAAATGTCGCGCACGTGAACATAATCGCGCAGGCAGGTGCCATCCGGAGTGGGGTAATCGTCGCCGAAAATCGCGAATCGTTCGCGCTGGCCGGATGCCGTGTGCAGCAGGAGCGGGATAATATGCGTTTCCGGAGAGTGCCGCTCCCCAAACAATCCGTGGGCGCCACAGGCGTTGAAGTAACGAAATGCCACCACCGACCATCCGTAGGCAGATGCATACCACTGCAGCACCCGCTCTAGCATGAGCTTGCTTTCGCCGTATGCATTTACCGGATCCTTGGGATGGTCTTCCGGAATCGGAACCTGTTGCGGATTGCCATAAACCGCAGCCGATGAGGAAAAAACAAAATTTCGTACCTGCGCCTTGCGCAAAACCTCAAGAAAGCCGATTCCAACCGAGACGTTCGCATCGAAAAAGGTGCCCGGATTGGTCACAGATTCCGCAATCAGGGCCTTCGCCGCAAAGTGAAAAACAACGTCAAAACGGCGATGTGCAATCGTCTGCTCCAAACGATGCCGATCCGAGATATCCAGGCGGATGAACTCAGCCCCCGCCGGTACGGCCTCAATGTGGCCCGTCGAGAGATCGTCGAGAATCGTAACCTCGTGTCCGCTCGCAAGCAGCTCGGAGCAGCATACCGATCCCACATATCCGGCCCCACCTGTTACCAGCACCTTCGCCATCAGTAAGCTCCCTCTCCTCGAAGCACCTGCAACGGCGTTTTTGCCAGAATCGCCAAATCCATGCTCAAACTCCAGTGGGTAATATAATGAACATCCATTCGCACACGTTCTTCGTAATCAATCTTCTGTCTTCCATTCACCTGCCAATATCCCGTAAGGCCAGGCTTCACGGAGCGCAACAGCCCCTGCCACTCCCCGTACTTTGCAAGCTCGGGAGCGGTAATCATACGGGGTCCCACCAGGCTCATCTCGCCCCGAAGCACATTAATCAACTGCGGAATCTCATCGATGCTATACCTCCGCAGAATCGCCCCCAGCGGGGTCACCCTGGGATCATCGGTAAGCTTGAAGTTTTGCTGAAACCGCCGCCGCAACTCCGCATCGGACGCCAATACCGCATCGGCATCCATGCGCATCGAACGAAACTTGAAAGCGTCGAATTCTCCACCAGTCCCAACGACGCGACGACGATACAGTATTGGGCCTCCATCCTGAAGCTTGATCATAATGCCCACAAGCAACAAGAATGGCAGGAGCACGCAAATGCCGGCCAGAGAACCGGCAAAGTCAATCGCCCTTTTCAGTGGTGAAAGAGCCGACGGAGACAACCCCGTACCATCAGCACGCTCCACTTCAGGCGCATCCTGTGTTGTGCCAATCATTTGGGTTGAAGCACCGGCGGTTCGGAGAAAAATCGCGCAGCCTGCGAGGCGATCGATTCAACTCCCCTGCGAGACGGCGCCCGCAAGCGCACCGCTCTCAATGCGTGCTCTCAGAATGGTAAACAAGCAGTGGGCGATCGATAAGTGAATATCTTCGATAACCTGCATATTGTGACTCGGCACTACCAGTGCGACGTCGCATAAGGATTTCATTTTCCCGCCCTCAAACCCGCCCAGACCGATGGTCATGGCGCCGCTGTCGCGAGCCACTTCAAGCGCCCGCAACACGTTGCCGGAATTTCCACTGGCGCTGATGGCAACCGCAATATCTCCCGGTTCGACAAAGTTCTTCAATGGTTCCGAGAACACATCGTAGTAACTCGAGTCGTTTGCCCAGGCGGTAAGAACTGGAACGTTATCCGTTAATGCTAAAACGCGAAACCGCTTGGAGCTGGCTGGCGATACAGTTCCCTTGCCGAGATCGCAGGCAAAATGGGATGCCAGGGCTGCGCTTCCACCATTTCCAAAAAGGAAAACCCGGCGGCCATCCTGATAAGCCTGATAAAGGATGCTGCTGATCAAATCGACTGTTTCATGGGAAACGGCCGCCAGCACCGCCGCTACTTCTTCGAAGTAAGCTGTTGCTTGTGGTTTACGGGGAAAATTCACCTGCCCTCCGTCCGTTTGAGCCGGTTTCAACAGAGTGAGCGTAGAGTTTAGCGGAAAATAAAATCAAAGCAAACGTCAAAATCGGCAGCGAACCAAATTTACCGCGTCCTCATCCGCTTCCTGCGCCGAGTTGGGCAGCCACGCTGAAAGAGCTGGACCCAAAGGCGCTGTTCTAAGGTAACTCCGCTATTGCGGCATGACCTCAGGAGGCGGCGAAAGGGCTCGCTCCGCGCGATTGAGAGAGAACTCCTCCCAATTCCGGGAAACATATTGCATCATCCGCTCCTTGAAAATCAAAGGACTGAACCGCTGCACACTGCCCCGGATATTCTCCGCAAGAAACCGAGATTCCCATCTCTCAAATGCGAGCATCGCGCCGCATAAGGCGTCGCATGACTGCTCGCGAAAAAAAACACCCGTCGCCGCGCCGTCCGGGGTTTCCCAGACATCAATTCCATTCACCGTTTCCAGAACCCCGCCGCAGCCGTACGCAATCACCGGCCTGCCGTGCGATTGCGCCTCAACGGGGGTAATGCCAAAATCTTCTTCCCCGGGAAAAAGGAACGCCCGGCAATTTCGATACTGCTCGCGAATTTCGTGATCTTCCAGTCTCCCCAGAAATTCCACGGAAGAACCGGCAGCACGCTTCAAGGCTTTGTACCTGTCTCCTGTTCCCACAATTCGCAGCTTCCGCCCCAGACGATTGCAGGCTTCGATCGCCAGATCGATTCGCTTGTATTCCACCAACCGGCTGACCACCAGGTAATAGTCGCCGCTGGGTTCGCGCAGAGGATCCTCCGCAAGGGATACCGGAGGGTGAATGACGGTTGCATCGCGACGATAGTGCTTCCGGATTCTGTTCGCAACGTTGGCGGAATTGGCGACAAAGGCGTCGACTCGGGCGGCTGAAGCATAGTCCCACAGCCTGAGATAATGAGCCACCGGCGCGAAGGCAAAACTGCGAACTCCAATCCCTCTTCGATACTCGTGATAATTGTCCCAGAGATACCGCATCGGAGAATGGCAATAGCACAGGTGCAGAGTGCGGGCTGAAGTGATGACCCCTTTCGCCGGACCCGATTCGGAGCTGATTACAAGGTCGTATTCACTGAGGTCCAATTGCTCCAGGGCAAAGGGATACAGCGGAAGTAAATGGCGGTACCAGCGCCGGCCAAAAGGAATCTGCTGCAGGAATGAAGTACGAAGCCTGTGCTTGCGCAGATTTGGGGTAAGGCTCGCCGGCTCAGCCACCAGAGCAAAAAGGTCCGCCTGGGGAAACATCTCCCCCAGGGCCTCGACAACACGCTCTCCGCCGCCATGATTGACGAACCAATAATGCACCAATGCAACGCGGAGATTGGTATGGGGAAACATTGCCGTCTTAAAGACTCAACTTGCGCTCGCAGTCCGCTGAGCTGACTGGCCATTCGTGTACACAAGAAATCCGCAGAGTGTTCAAGCCGCAATTTTCTTGTGCTTGTATCGTCACTGACAACTTCTCTGACTCAGAGGCGTATAAGAGTAGGCTAAATTTCCTGATCAACCCAACACGAGCCTCTCATATGTCCCAAAAACATCATCGACGCAGCTCCCCCATCCAAATTGCGCAGACCACATGGGGCCTTCCAATCGAATACGCTCACGGTGCTTCTGACAAAGAGCGCGCTCAATAGCATCAGCTATGTCTTCATATTCGTACGGATCAAAGTACTCTGCAAGGCCGCCACCGACTTCAGGCAGAGATGCAGTCCGTGCACAAGCAACTGGAGTACCACAAGCTAACGACTCAAGGACCGGAAGGCCAAATCCCTCCTCAAATGAAGGTAGAACGAGGAGATCAGCGGAATTATACAAATCTACCAACAAAGATTTAGCAACGCGGGGAACCACTACAACATGATCCTCAAGTGAAAGCTGCTGGATGCGGGCACGCAACTCCAACCCACCTTTCGCATCATCTCCAACCACCACCAATGACGATTCAATTCGCCCACTTTTCCGAAGAATTGCAAATGCACTCAGCAAACCCAGAAAGTTTTTATGTGACTTCAGGTTTCCCACAAAAAGTAAAAAAGGAGAATTCACACCCAGAGCCTCTGAAACTCTCAAAGTACACTGCAACCTATCAAGGCGGCGGAATTCAGAAGACACGCCGGGATAAGTCACGCTTATTTTCTCTGGATTTACATGAAGAACTTCCGATATACACTTAGAAGAGTACATCGAAATCGTAAAAATATGATCAGCCTTACTTGCAACCGACCTAAGCATAGGCTGGGCATAGACCCAACTCTTCAAGGTGCGGCGAAAAGAAGAGTCCAGTATATGAGTCAAATCGTAGATGGTGACAACTAGTCTGCCACGAAGAAATAATGGCGCATTATAGTGGAGA
>DASZRZ010000503.1:0-5836 GCA_035548935.1 Terriglobales bacterium | reverse complement strand
CGGGTTGGATGAGATGACCTCCATGGGACGCTTGTCGCAGTCCAGACCCATAGCATAGTAGGAACGGGAGGGCATCCAGAACGCCTTATCGAAGCGCTTGGCCATCTCCGTTGCCTCACGGCGCAGGCGGTCGGCGGTTGTGGTGTCTCCGAACTGCCGCAGCAGCGAGGCCATGCGGTACTTGGCCTCATATACGTAGCCCTGCACCTCTGCCAGGGCGATGGGCGGCTTGGCAACGCGCCCGTCGCGATGAATGTTGGCGTCCCATGAATCCTTCCATCCCTGATTGACCAGTCCCCGCGGTGAGCGGCAAAGATATTCAACGAAGCCGTCACCGTCAAAGTCCCCATATTTGGAGATCCAGTCCAGCGCTGCATAGGCGGCGGGGAGCATCTCTCTCACCAGATCATCGTCGGCGGTCCAATTGAAGGTCTCCCCTAGCAGGATGAGAAAGAGCGGAGTGGAATCCACCGAACCGAAATAGGGACTGAAGGGCATTTCGCCGCACTGGGTCATCTCCCCGGTGCGGAACTCATGCAGGATTTTCCCGGGAGCCTCATCGCGCAGGTCATTGACCTCCCTGCCCTGATAACGGGCAAGGACCCGCACCGTATCCACTGCCAGTTGCGGGTTGAGGCACAGCGTCTGATACGCGGCAATGATGGAGTCTCGTCCGAACAGCGTTGCAAACCACGGGATACCCGCGGCGATCACGTGCTGCTCTCCATCCGGGATGCGCAGCGCGTGGAAGTCGGCAACCGAGGTGCGCATCGCCTCGTCAAACACCTCATTGTTGCTGCTGAACCGGGTGGACTGATTTTCCCACTGATAAAACGTTTCGCGCCGCATACGCAACGCCACACCATGGTCGTAGTTCAGCGCCCGGCTCTTTTTGGCCTCCACCAGCGGGGTGACCGTCATGTTCATTTGAACGTGGCCGAGTGGCGGCAGATTCAGCTTCCACAGGACCGTCTGGTTGATCACCTCTGAGGGTTGCAGGGAGAACTCAATCAGCGTCTGCCGCAGGATGCCTTCCAGTCCCCGGTAGTAGAAGGACAGCGTCCGGCCCTTGACCACCGGCCGGAAGTAATGGCCGTGAACGCGGCGCTCACAGCCACGAACCTGGAACACATCCGTAAAATCAGCATCCAGCGTCATTTCGACGGTGAGCTGGGCAGGAGCGAGGTGGAAGTTTTCAAAGGTCAGCCGGTCGAACAGCACATCGCCCGCAAGCAACTGCTCACGGCGGATGTGCACCGTGTGTTCCGGAAGATCGAGCGTTCCGGCCATCCGGATGCTTCCCGTGGTCAGCTCAATCTGGGAGGCGAACGTCTTCTCCGTGCTGGCGGAAAGCACCGCCGTGCGCGTGCCCTCCACCCGCAATTCCAAACGGCTCAGAAAGCGCGTGTCATCGTAGAAAAATCCAACGTCGGGCGCGCCCGCGGGAGTGATCTCTCCGGCCACGGTGGTCGAAAGGAAGGTTTTGCCGTCGATGAGCGTGAGGTTGTTGCTCTTGCGCGGCTCCAGCGTCTCAAACGCGATGCGGGGCTCCACGTAAGGCGAAGGGATCTCGACCAGCTTATCTTCCAGAGTGAAGGTTCGCGTGCTCATGCAATTGCGCGCTTTTCCTCGTCCAGGTCTTCGACCGCCTGACGTATGGGTATATGCAGTAATTTGGAATAGAGGGCGATATATTCCTTCACCATCCGCTCCACGGAGAAGTGTTTCTCCACATAAGCGCGAACATCCGCAGGGACAAATTGGCCAGCCTGCGCAATCCTGCGTGCGATGTCCTCTGCCGAAGAGCAGATATATCCCGACTTGCCATGACTCACGATCTCCGGCACCGAGCCCCCGGGCAGCGCCAGCACAGGAGTTCCGCAGGCCATGGCCTCCACCATAACCAGACCGAAGGGCTCGTCCCATTGAATGGGAAAGAGCATGGCGAGCGAGTTCCCCAGAAGCTCGTTCTTCGTGGCGAAGTCGGCTTCGCCGACATACTCCACGTTGGTTCCGTCCACGTGAGGTTTAACCTCCCGCTCCCAATAGTCCTGAAAGAGTGGCTGAATCTCTCCCGCGATCTTGAGCGGAATCCCTGCCTTCTTTGCCGCTGCAATGGCTAAATGAGGACCCTTCACGGGAGCAATGCGTCCCAGAAAACTGACGTATTGCTGCTTGCGCTCGGTCAACCGGTAAAGACTGACGTCGATGCCATGCCGGATGGTACGGATATTTTTGAACGGTTCCTGCAGCCGCTGGAACTCACTGATGGTGACGTATTGCACCTTGGGGTGATACGCGTAAAACGAGGTGAGATCCGCATCCTTGGGATGATGGAGCGTGTAAACAAACGGCAAATTGGAGAAGCGGCTGTGAACCAGCCCCGGAGCGTTATTGAGATGGATGATGTCGCACGTGTTGGAGGCATCGGCCACTGCCCAGGCCGTATGGTTGATATCGTGCAAATTGCTGTAGATGTCTGTCGGGAGCGGCCACTTCCCTTTCTCGAAGAGCCATCGCCGTTCTACCGGAACGGTGGATTCTCCGTTGGTATAGACGACAACTTCTACGCCAAGGCGGTCGAGGCCTTCAGCCATGTGGCCGATAAACAACTCGGTCCCGCCATACTTCCGGGGCGGAATCGGGATAAACGGAGGGGCGATCAGCGCAATTCGCATTGACACCTTATGGGTACCTTTATGTGTCCCACGATCAAACGCCGGGTGAGCCGCGTACCGGGGACTTGGTTGGCTTCCAGCTATCCTGTTAAGTGCATTTACATCCGTGGACGTCTAAACAACCCGTAGGATGCTCACGCGAGAGCAAGTGTTGTGGGCAAAATGCCTGGGGATGAAATGGTTGGGGACAGAATGGTTGGACAATTGGCTGCGAGCAATATGCAGGCAGGTAGGGACAAAGGGACTCGTTCCCATTGGCTGAACCTGATCGTTCGATAGAAATCGAGATCCGTTGCAGCAAACAAGGTATGCCCGCGCCGCCAATGTGGGGCGCTTGCAGCGTTGAGATCGCCGGAAAAAGTGACGATTAGGCCGCGCCCAGGCGCGTGCGCATGCGCTGGGCAACTTCAAGCACGGACTTCACTTTTCCTTCGACTGGTTCAGGCAGCTTGGCGGCCAGCAATTGCTCGGCTGTCAGCAGAATTGCCGTAAGCTCCGAACGGAGTTGGCCCCGAAGCTCCGCCTGTACCACATTGTGGGCGGCGCTCCGCTCCTGTCCCGCCCGGCGGAGTGCATTCAGCGCATCGCGCACCACCCGGTCCGGACGGCTGATTGCCAGATTGGCAAATACCGGCATCGCCGGTTCCACCCGCTTCAGCAATACCTCCAGTTTGCCGTCGGCAAGCTCCATCAGGCTCTCGTCGATGATGACGGCTGTAAACTCACGCTTCCGCAACTGCTCGAATGCACTGCGGATATCGGTGGCAACTTCGGTTTTTGTTCCCCCTGCGGCTTGAATGGCCCGGGCTATTCCTGGTCCCTGTTCAGAAGCTGTGATGAGTAAGATCATATTCTTTATTAAGCATCTGGACTTCCATACCCAGTCTGAACAAAACAAGGCACTTACCATAGTGCCAATCGGGGCGCATTCCATATCGGGAAATAAAGCGGGAACGGGAAGCCCGTTTCGGAACCATTCCCTCCCAGTCGGGCACTCTTAACGGGTTGATTATCTCTAGGACGGAAAAACCAGAAGCGTTGAAACCAAATGCCGCCTGAAGCGTCCAATACAGGAAGCTTGCGTTTTATGGTTGAGCAGGCTGCTTGGCAAGGGGGTACGAACCTATATGGCAGCTCACAGCAACAAAAAAAACAAGTTGCACACGGCGGCACCCAGAAGCCCCAGGATTACCAACCTCAGACCACGCAAACATGGCCGGCGCAAACTGAGCGCTCACCAGACTGCGGCAGCCGCGGTTCCAGCCAAGACGCAGGAAGCTGAACTGGTTCCCGATCTCGATATGGAATGGCTTCGAGATGGCTCCCGCGAAGAAGAGCGCGCCGAAGTGGAGGCTCTCACCAACCGGATGTTTTCTTCCGTGCTGGAGCGTTGCGGATGGCGCCGCGACGAAACCGGACGGTTTGAACACGTGGGCCATCGGAGCTGATCTCACTCCGGGCCGGGTATGCAATACGCTACCTGGCCCGTAGTGCGACTCCATTTCTACACCATTTTTACTCAAGGGAATATTCTTTCAGCTTGCGGTAGAGAGTAGTCTTTCCAATTCCCAGCAGGCGTGCCGCCTGCAGCTTGTCGCCGTTCAACTGCTGAATGGCGTTCACAATTGCCAGGCGTTCCAGGTCGGCCAGCGGCATGATCGAGGGCCCTGCTGGCGAGATTCCAATGGGTACATGCCCGGCGGATTGAATTGGGCTTGGCAGATCCGGAACATGCAAAGTGGGTCCGGAATTCATGGCGGCGGAGCGTTCGATGCAGTTTTCCAGCTCCCGCACATTCCCCGGCCAGTCGTAGGACACCATCAACTTCATCGCCTCATCGCTGATATTGCGATGGATGCCACTGATTCTCGCCAGCCGTTCCAGGAAAAACTCCGTCAGAAGTGGAATATCGGATTTGCGCTCCCGCAGCGGGGGGATACGCAGAGTGAGCACGTTCAGGCGGTAATAAAGATCGCGGCGGAAGGTTCCCTCGGCCACTCCCTGTTCCAAATCGCGATTGGTGGCGGCCAGAATGCGAACCTTGATGGGAATGCGGCGCGTGCTGCCCACAGGACGTATCTCCTTTTCCTGAATCGCCCGCAGCAGCTTGGCCTGTAGATCGATGGGAAGCTCCCCCACCTCATCCAGAAATATGGTGCCGCCCTCGGCAATGGATAGCAGCCCTTCTTTGGCGCGCACCGCGCCCGTGAATGCACCCTTCACGTAGCCGAACAGCTCGCTTTCTATCAGCGTGGGAACCAGGGAGCCGCAGTCCACGGGGATAAAGGGCTTATCGTGAGAAGGACCGGTCTGGTGAATGGAACGCGCCACCAGCTCTTTGCCGGTTCCGCTTTCGCCCATAATCAGGACTGGATGCGCACTCTGGGCTGCCTTGGAGATGATGCGGTAGAGCTTTTCCATCTCCGTGGAGCGTCCCACAATCGAGCCGAAGCCATGCTTGCTTCGCAAACGCTCGCGCAGGGCGCGCTTTTCGGTCGACAGGCGTAAGTCTTCCATGGCGCGCTCAAGAATGGCCCGTATCTCTTCCGTGCCATAGGGCTTGCTGAGGTAGTCGAAAGCTCCCATGCGCATAGCCTGCACGGCGGTGGCAACCGTGGCATAGCCGGTTACGACAATCACCAATGCATTGGGGCGCACATCCTTGATGACTCGCAGGGCGTCGAGTCCACCCACACCGGCCACGCGCAGATCGAGCAGAACCACGTCAATGGGATGAGATTCCAACAGCTTGTAGGCTTGCTCGGCGGAATCGGCCACGAAGGTATGGAAGCCAAGCATCTGAACCGCATCCCGGGTGCTGTCGCGAACTGCGCGATCCTCGTCCAGAATGAGAACATTGAGAAGGTTGGAACCGGGAATTTCCTGACCTACAAGGGCTATCTCAGAACTGAGCATGCACGTTCTCCTTTGAAATCTCTGAACCGTTGGATGCGTGAATTCCTCTTTGGGAAAGCTCTCAAATAAAACAAATTGAAGTACTTGCTACCACTTCCCGGGAAGAATCGCCATAACGGTACTTCCTGAACTGGTAAAAATCTACTCATAACCGGCTTGGCCGATCATGTACGCAGTCGATTTGGGATATTTTCCCATAATGGGAATTTATTGGGAATGCACGGCGGGCAATTCCGCTTCTC
>DASZRZ010000502.1:0-4934 GCA_035548935.1 Terriglobales bacterium | reverse complement strand
CCCATCATGAAGATCAGCATGCCGATCACGCCCACCATCAGGAGCGCGGGATAAATCAACGACGCCTTCAGCTTTTTGGTGAAGGTCATTGTCATGCGCTGGAACGCGATAAACCGGCCGAGCACCTCTTCCAGGTTGCCGCTCTTCTCTCCGGCAAGCAGGGTGGTGGTGTACATGCGGGAGAAGATGCCCTGCGCGGCAAAGGACTCGGAGAGCAACTCGCCACCCTTGACGCGCTCGCGGATATTTTGCAGAAGTCCGCGAAAGAAGACATTGCGCTGCCGCTTGGAGAGCAGGTCCAGTGCGGTGAGAATGGGAAGACCGGCGCGAATCAGCGTCAGCAGTTGCTGGTTGAAGATGATGAACTGTTCCTGCTTGATCTTTCTCCGGCGGGTGACCTGCTCCGCGGCTCCGGAGAGGATGCTTCTCGGCTTGACGGAATAGACGAGATAGCCCTGCTGTGCAAACCGGTCGCGCACCTCGTTGGTCGAGGTGCCGCTCTCGGTCTGCTCAAGCACATGACCCCGCTCATCCGCAACTTTGACGAGAAATTCAGCCATTCCAGTGTATTCCCCAGTCTAACATCGGATCGGCAGGCCCTTTAGGGTTACTACAGGTCACGGATTAGGTCACTTTCCGTAATCAGAATGGTTCCTGTTGGCGAAATCTCGGGTTCCAACTGGCGAAATTCATGACGAACGCCTCACTACGGGGCCATGTCCTGCATTTCCACTACTTCGACCCCCTCGGGAGGGGTAAACACAAAGCGGGTTTCTGCCACGGCTAGGTTTTCCTTCTGATTCCGGAAACGAAACTCGGTTATGGAACCATCCGTCTCTTCGATGGAGATGCGTTCGATCATCCGCTCTGGGTTGATTTCGAGCATCACCTGGGAGATTCGGTCCCCCATTCCCCGCGGAACCCCCCGCAGCACTAAATTCCCGGGATTCGAAGCTGCCTTGTCCGGGGCCAGGGAGAGACCCTCGAACTCCTTCATCAGCTTGGTCTTGCCCAGCAGGTAGCGGAGCGGCGAGCGCAGGTCATCGATTTTCTTTACCTGCGTTTTGCGGACCTGGTGGTCGCCGGGCACGTAAAACCATGCGTCCCGTCCGTCGCTGACGAAGAGTTTTTGCCGGGGCTCACGATAGTCCCAGCGCATTTTTCCCGGTTTCTTTAACCACAGCGTACCGGACTCACCGCGATTCAATCCCTGTCCGCGGTAGCTTTCGACGAAATCGGTTTGCAGGGTTACAAGCTTGTTGTAGTGGCTGTCGACAGCCTCGGCGATCTGCTGGATGTTCGCGCCGTCAGCCGCTAAAAGACGGCTGCATGGCAACTGCATTACCAGGAAAATCGCGACTGCGTAGGGAAAAAACTTTCTCACAATACGTTTAACCCTTAAAAAGATTTCTTGTCGCTGATCCTCATCCCCTGAATCAAGCCATCCGCTGAATCAGCCATCCGCAACTTCAAGCCGTTTGGATGCGGGTTGTAAACGATCAGGACTGCCCTTTATTGCCCTGCCGGAAGGCCAAGGGTAATAAAGGGCAGATCTTGCGGGCTCTGAACCTCGATTTTCCCCTGTGGGCGAAGGATATAAGGATGTCCGAGAGGGTCCCCCGGAATCCCTCCCAGGAGCCCGGCTCGTATCAGGTCCTGCATCTCGCGAGGATATTTGCCGGTTTGCGCATGATAGCGTTCGATCAAAGCCGTGAGGTGAAGGATGTCGTCATCCACCCTTAGGGCGTAGATGTGCTGCTGTGCATTCTCACGGATCAGGTAGTCCTGAGTGGTCTCATAGGTGGTGATCCAGAGCAGGCGGGCGGTGGAGCGGTCGCCACCCTGCTGGGCCATTGCCGCCGCCAGAATCTTGAGCGCCGGATGGGCGTTCGGAACCTCTGAGCCACGCTGGAAGGCTTTGGCCGCCGCCAGGTAGTCCTGACGCTCCATGGAGTGCAAAAAGCCCAAAGCATAGTAAAGCCGCCACTGATCAGGAATTTCGCGGATGCCTTTTTCCACCAGCTCCACCGCTTTATCGGGCTGGCCTGCTCCCGCCGGCGGCTTCTGCGCAAGAAAAGTGGCTCCAAACTGATAGGCCACGCTCAGCTTGGGGTCAAGATCGGTGGTGATCTCCAAAAGCGGCGCCAGCAGCGGATAATCGGTAGCCTGCTGGCGGTGCTTGTAACCAAAATACTGTACGGCGCGCGTCCAATAGATACATGCCGCCAGGCCGGTGTAACCCAGGCTGAGGCGCTTGATGGTCCGGGAGGAGGGCAGATAAAGCACGTCGCCGGACGTATTGTCCGAGCGGAGGCGGTCCATCTGCATGAGCAGGAGCACAGACGCTCCGAGACACAAGACCAGTAGCAGGCTGAAAACCACCGTTACTCTGCGGCGATAATCCATGTGACTCCCAAGCTGCCGCCGGACCGGGACGGCAGCGTGCTACTTCAGGTTCCTTTTCTCAAAAATCAATGAACTCCCGGCGATGGCCGCAGCCGCATAGAGAAGCGCATACAGTGTGTTGTACAGAATCATCCTTGCGGGAACCGCCTCGCCGTGCGCCACAGGCGAGATGATATTGAGCGCGGAAAAGTTGGGGACCAGGTACGCCATCACGGTCGCAATCCCGCGCGCCGCTCCGCTGGCCATGGCCGCGAAGGCGCGAAGCTCTTCGGAAAAACTGCCGATTACGAAAATCGCAAAGGTAAACAACGCGGAGAGCAGCGGGGAGGAGAACGACGAAAACAGCAGGGCAATCGAGGTGACAATCACCAATTGCAGGATGATGAAGTAAATCGCAACCAGCAGGTAGAGATCGGCATGCTCGAAATGGTGCGCCAGATAAAACAGTACGGCGAAGAATCCTGCCGCCATGCACAGGGCATTGACCACCAGCGTTCCCGCCAGCCCCAGAAACTTCCCTAGAATGAATTCCCACCGGCGTACAGGACGGGCCAGCACCGTATAGAGGGTGCGTTTGTCGATTTCCTTGGAGACGAGCCCTATGCCGATGAAAACCGAAATGATCACTCCGAACAGTGAGACGGCGGTGAGCCCCAGATTCACCAGCACGATTCGTTCGATCCCCACCGAAATCTGTCCAAAGAGAACAGCCGAACCCACCAGCAGCAAGGCGAAGGCGATCAGGTTGTAGAGAACGCGATCCCGCACGGCCTCGCGGAAGGTGTTGGATGCGATGGCTGTTACGCGGTCGCCCATGTCTAGGCTCTCCCCGAAGATGTGGCCACCGGGCCGGTTGTTTGCGAAGGCGTGGAGAGCCGCTCAAGAAAGTAGTCTTCCAGAGATGCCCGGACGGGGGTCACCGAGATAAGGCGGCCCCGATGGTTACGGATCACATCGATCGCGGCATCCAGTTGGGAGGAGGCGAGCAAGGCGCGGATCACATCTCCACTGCTGCGGCAGTCACATCCCATTTTGTTCATCGCGCCCAGCGCAGAATCGCCCTGCCAGATGAGTTCCACACGCTCATTGACCTTGGCGGTCAGATCGGCCACGACACCGATTCCACGAACCTCCCCCTTGTTGAGCACCGCAACCCGGTCGCAAAGGGCTTCCGCATCGGCGAGGATATGGGTGGAGAAAAAAACAGTCTTTCCCTCATCCTTCAAGGTGTGAATCAGGTCGCGCACCTCGCGCCGGCCAACGGGATCGAGTCCCGACATGGGCTCGTCGAGGAAGACAAGTTTGGGATCGTGGATGATCGCCTGAGCAATTCCCACCCGCTGCAACATGCCCTTGGAGAATTTTCTCAACTGTAATTTGCCAACGTCTTTGAGACCGACGCGATCCAGTACGGATTGAACGCGGCGCTTGCGTTCGCGTCCCGCTACGCCGGAGAGGCGGGCGTAATAATCCAGCAGTTCGTCGGCGGTGAGGTAATCGTAAAAGTAAGGCTGCTCCGGCAGAAAACCGATCTGCGCTTTCACGCGGGGATCGAGATAGTGCATGCCAAGGATTCGTGCCGAGCCGCCCGTGGCAAACACCAGTCCCATCAGCAGCTTCAGGGTTGTAGTTTTTCCGGCGCCGTTCGGCCCAAGGTAACCGAAGACTTCACCCTCAGGCACCTCAAGCGTGAGCGGATGCAGCCCGCGCTTGAGCTTCTTACGCCAGAAGCCAACCGTATAGCTTTTTTCAAGGCCTGAGATTTCGATTGCGGCAGACATACTTTCAATCGGGATTGCCGCATTATATTCAATTTCCACAGGCCGTACCTCGGAGAGAACCGCTCTTGCTACCATCTCGCAAGGTTGCTAGCTTTGCACCATGGACTTCCAAAAGCCTGCCGTCAGGGTCGAAAGTGTGCAACATCCAGCAGTCCTGACCGCAGCCGGTAACCCGGAGACTCGCCCGGGTTCAGAGGCGGCGCTGCCCGACGCATCGCGGTTTTCATGGGCGGTGTGCGGGCTGATTGCTGCTCTGATTTCTGCCGTCTACGCCGCCAGCTTGCATTTTGATTTTGTTTACGACGACCGGGTGCAAATCCTGAACAATCCCTGGCGGTCCTCGTGGCGATTTATTCCCCGGTATTTTTCGAACAATGCCGCGGCATTTACCGGTAGCAGCGGCGGCGTATTCTGGCGGCCTTTTTTTTTGCTCTGGCTTCTGGCGAACCGGGCCATCTACGGATTCCATCCTTGGGGATGGCATCTCACAACCGTAGCTCTGCATGTAGGGGCTGCCTGCTTGGTTTATGCGCTGGCAAGGCGCATCCTGCGCTGCCGCTTTTCCGCGGCGTGGGCCGCCCTGCTGTTTGGCGTCTACCCCGCGGCGGTCGAGAGCGTGGCCTGGGTCTCGGGCTGCACGGATTCGCTGCTGGCGGTGTTTCTGCTGGCGGCCTTCCTTCTCTACCTGCGGGCAAGGGAAGCGGGCTCCCGTGTTTGGGCCACGCTGTCTCTCACACTGTTTGCTTT
>DASZRZ010000501.1:0-12807 GCA_035548935.1 Terriglobales bacterium | reverse complement strand
ATGTCGTCTTTCAGGAAGATTGGCTGGTATTGCGGAACTGTGCCGAACTGGCGCAGCCGCACCCGCACCGCCTCCGGCTCCATGTGGAGCCCCGCGGCTATGGCATCCACATCCTTATCGAGGTCTCGCGGTTGGTCACGCAGCAGCAGGGCCGAGAATGAAGGGTAGTTATCCACCAGGATGCGCCCCTCCCGGTCCAGAATTTTCCCCCGCGGCGCCAGGATGGGAACATTGCGGATGCGGTTCTTTTCCGACTGCTGGCTGTAGTACTCGCTGCCCACCACCTGCAACCGCCACAGCCCGAACGCAAGCACCAGGAAGATCGCCAGTATCGAATACTGGACCGCCGTCACCCGGATTTGTGGAACTTTATCTTCGCGCCCGTACTGCATATTTCCACCGCATTCCCGGTACAACGCTCCGGACCTCTTCCGTCCTATCCCCTGTTCCGGAACTTATCGAGCACCATGAAAACCACTACGCCCAGGACCGCATTCGCCAGCGCTGCCAGGGCTTCGTGCCCCCATCGCCATGTAAGCATCTGCTCTGCCAGCCCACGTGCCACCATGAAATAGATGGTCTGGTGAAGCAGGTAAAAAACAAATGTAATCAGCAGCCGTGAACCGGGATTTTCAATGTCGATCTTTACCCCAAGCGACGATGCCAGATATCCCACCACGGTCTTGGCAATGCCGAACAGTCCAATCGCCTGGTGGGTCAGGCTGTCCTGCAGCAATCCCAGAATGCTGCCGGTAAGCATCCCGGTCACCGGTTTGCGCCGCGCCACCGCAAAATAAATCGTCACCAGCAGCGGCAGATCGAACATCCGCACAAACGGCAGCCGCAGCGGCAGAAACACCTGCAACAGCATCGCCCCCAGCGGCACCCCGATGGAGACAATGGGATTGAAGCGATAAACCTCAATCTCTTCACGCGTTGTTGCAAAGGTTGCGGGCACTATTGGGGGTTATCCTTCGCCCGAGGGTTATCCTTTGCCGCGGAATCGCTGGCCGGAACGGCATTCACCCCTCCTGCCGAAACCGGTGGCTTTTTGCCCGGAACGCTATTGCCGGAAGCACTCTTACCGGGTGCGCTCCCACCCGGCACAGCCGTTCCCGGCGCCGCGGGCACGCTCCCTGCCGGTGAAGGCAGATTTCGCGTGGGAGGGGGCAGGTTCCGCGTCGCCTGCGGCAACGTACTCGCCGCGGTTTCTCCAGGCTTTAGCTCCGGCTTCGCCGGCACCGATGGAAGCCGCTGCGCCAGGATATCCGCTGCCCGTATCGGAACGCCCAAATCATCCGCCGAAGGCGCGCGCTCTTCCACCTTGGTGATCACAAGCACTTCTTCCAGACGCTCCAATCGCGCACTTGGCTTCACCTTCACGTTCAGGAACAGATCCTTGCCCGGCCCCGTGCCGACAATTGTGCCCACGGGAAGCCCCTTGGGATACACCCGGTCCCCTCCGCTGGTGAGCACCATGTCTCCCGGGATCACCTTCTCGTCGCTCATGATGTTGTTCAACACGGTGTCCCCGTCGGAGGTACCTTTGAGAATCCCCTGCAACCGCGACTTCTCCAGAATCACCCCGGCTCCGCTCGTGGGATCGTTAATCAGCAGCACCAGCGACGACGATGGATACGCCCGCACAATCTTTCCGATCACGCCATCCGGCGTAATCACTGGCATGTCCACTCGCAGGCCGTCTTTCGTACCTTTGTCGATGAAAATTCCGCGCGAAAAATCCGTTCCTGTCGTACTGATCACCTGCGCCGGGGTCGTCTCCGAAATAAACTGTTCGCGGAATCCCAGCAGGGCCTGCAACCGCCGCGCCTGGCCCGCATCTTCCGACAAGCGGACCCGCTCCAGCCGCAGCTGCTGAATCTCCTGCTGCAGTTCGCGGTTCTGCTTCCGCACGCCGCGCAGATAGAGATAATTCCGCCACGCGCCGCTTGCCGCGCTGCCGCCGTGAATCACTGCTTTTTCCAATGGGGTAATCAGACGTACAGCCCACACCCGGATAAGCGCGGTGGACCCGTGATCGCTGGGACGCTTGACCTGCACCGCAAGCCCGATCACCTGCGCGAACAGCATCGCTGCCAGAAGAACCAGATTGCGGTGCCGGGTTACTACATTTTCCACTGAAGCTCTCAGCCGTCAGCCGGCTTGACTGAATGCATTGCTAGGGTTTCCGCCATATGGCGGCACGTCCGTCCATCTCATCCGCGCTGGGCCTCAGCCCAACCTACTCCAGCGAAATCTTCCGCAGGAGCTTGAAGTCGCTGAGCATCTTCCCCGTTCCCAGCACCACGCTGCACAGCGGATCGTCCGCGATCGATACCGGCAATCCGGTTTCTTCGCGGATTCGCTTGTCCAGGTTCTTCAGCAACGCTCCTCCGCCGGTTAACACAATTCCACGGTCGCTGATGTCGGCACTCAACTCCGGAGGCGTACGTTCCAGCGCCACACGGATGGCATTCATGATCGTCGAAACGCATTCACTCAGCGATTCGCGCACTTCGCTGTCGTCCACCGTAATCGTCTTCGGCACGCCCTCGATCAGATTGCGTCCCTTGATCTCCATCGTCAGCGGCTTGTCCAGGGGATACGCTGAACCGATCTCCATCTTGATCTGCTCCGCCGTGCGCTCACCGATCAGCAGGTTGTACTTGCGCTTCAGGTAATTCATGATGGCTTCGTCCATCTGGTTCCCTGCCATGCGCACCGAACGCGAGTACACAATGCCGCTCAGCGATATCACCGCGATGTCGGTCGTACCGCCGCCAATATCGACCACCATGTTTCCGCTCGGCTCGGTAATCGGGAGCCCCGCGCCAATGGCCGCCACCATCGCCTGCTCTACCAGGTGAACCTCGCTGGCCTTGGCTCGATACGCGGAATCCATGACCGCGCGCTTCTCCACCTGCGTAATCTCGGAAGGCACGCCGATCACAATCCTGGGATGCACCAGCATCTTCCGGTTGTGCGCCTTCTGAATAAAGTAGTTCAACATCTTTTCTGTAACCTTGAAGTCGGCTATTACGCCGTCCTTCATCGGTTTGATCGCCACAATGTTTCCCGGCGTCCGCCCCAGCATCTCTTTGGCTTCTTTACCGACCGCTTCCACTTCGCCGGTGTTTTTGTTGATCGCCACAATCGAAGGCTCGTTGACCACGATTCCCTTACCCTTCGCATAGACGAGAGTGTTGGCGGTGCCCAGGTCGATCGCCAGATCGCTCGAAAACATGCTGAAAAGCGACCGCAGGTTATGAAACCGGGAATTGGAATGGAAGCCGTTGGATGACATAGCCTTCTACTTCTTTCGCTCCAAAATCGTTAGGACACGCTGGGAACTGTACGGATTCTAATTGAATGATCGCACTAACCGGCAGGACACGGAAGTTGCTGCACTGGTGCCGTCCCAGTCTGGTAACGGCGCAAGGGCTCTACTGGATCACAATCTTCTTCTGCGTGGTCTTCACTCCACCCTTCGCATTTTGTGCCGTGATGGTAATTACGTTCTCCCCGTTGGCCAGCGGCTGGGTGAAAAATTCAAACGACCCATCGGGACGCAGCACCGGCACCTGCTGTCCGTTCACCATCACCCGGGCCCGCGGTTCGGTCTTGCCGCGAACCTCGATTACCCGCCCATGCTGCACAAACGGCGCCAATTCCAGTGGAATTTCCACCCGCTCCGGACCCTTCGCGATCACCGTGAACCGGTTCTTCTCGCTCTCCACCGAGGCTTGCCCATTCTTGTCCAGCGACTGCACCGCCCAGTAGTAGGACCCCTCGGGGATGTTCGGCACCTTCGCCTGCTCGGTTGAAAGCTCGTGGTCATAGATCGTCGATGAAAAATAGGGGTTCCGCGAGATTCGCAGACGGTATCCCGCCGATGTCGCCACCGGGGTCCAGTTGAACTCCACCGGAATCGGCCCGGACATGAAGATCGGCATCATGTTCGCCGGCGCGATCAGGGTAGGCGGCGCCATCTCCTTGGTCTTTGCCATCCGCGGAGAGTCCGCCTTGAACGTAACCCGCTCGTAGTCGGTCAGCCGCAGGGTCTCGCCGTTGCGGCTCACCTCTCCGCCGCCTCGCTTCAGCAAAATCTCGTGCTGATCCGCCCTGGGATCGTTCTTCACCAACGCCGTGCTGTCGGGTGCAAAGCTCGCCTTGGCACCGGCCACAATCACCTCGGACTTCGACCCGTGGCTCAAGGTCGCCGTCGCCAGGTCCACCGTTCCCGTGGTTAACTGCACCGCCACCCGCGTCTGCTCGTTTTGCGTGGCGTTCTCTTCCACCACGATCAGCGAGTCCTGCTTCAGGCTGTAGTTGGTGCCATCCCCGAACACAATCTTGGCAATGCCCTCGGCGCCGGTTTGCACCACGTCGCCCTTCTCCAGCGGCAGCGTGTAATCGGCGTTTACCCACACGTTGCTGTTGGCCTTCTTGACCCGCACCGTGCCGTCGATCTGCGTAAAACTGGCCGCCTGTTGTCCCGAAGAGCCTCCCTTATCCTGGTAACTGGGGGTGATAAAACGGTCCGCCAGCGCCACCATGCGATCCACGCCGGCTCGTGTCTGTTCAGGAAACAGCAGCCTCGCCACCACGCTGATCAATATGACAATCAGCAGAATGACGACAAGGACACTCCGGTAGGTAACCGCAGTCCACGTGAGATGTACCGGTTTTGTCTGCCGCGACACGGAATTATGAGTTTTCTTAAGGGAGATTCTGCCGCGAGATTACCACAACCCTAACCCGGCGAAAATAGGGGAATCCACCGCTTACGTGCTCATTCGTGCACCTCGCGGCGGATTCAGGACTGCGCCAATACCGGACACCCTCACCCGCGGCTTTGGATCGCGTGGAGCTTCAGCCCTGGTCTTTAAGTCTTGGCTTTCAGCCTGGTCTTTTGGCCTTGGTCTTCCGGCCTGCTGGGATAAGCCCGCTCAAAAAGACTTTCTCCCACCTGCACACCGGTCTAGCATCTATTTCACGGCACTTCCAATTCACAGTGCATCCAATTCACGCACTCCACGGAGGCCCCCATGTCCACGGACAATATCTACAAAAACCTCATCGATGGGGAGTGGGCCGATTCGGCCACCGGCGCGGCCTACGAAAATCTTAATCCCGCCGACACTCGCGATGTTGTGGGAATCTTCCAGCAATCCGGCAAGCAGGACATCGACTTCGCCGTCGAAGCAGCCACCCGCGCATTTTATAAGTGGCGTCTGGTCCCCGCCCCGCGCCGCGCCGAGATTCTCTACCGTGCCTCGGAGATGCTGCTCACCCACAAACAGGAATTCGCCCGCAATATGACTCGCGAAATGGGCAAGGTCCTTAACGAAACCCGCGGCGATATACAGGAGGCCATCGACACCGGCTACTACATGGCCGGCGAGGGCCGCCGCCTCTTTGGACCCACCGTCCCCTCCGAGCTACCCAACAAGTTCGCCATGGCGGTCCGCCAGCCGGTCGGCGTCATCGGAATGATCACCCCGTGGAACTTCCCCATGGCAATTCCATCATGGAAGCTCTTTCCCTCGCTGGTTGCGGGAAACACCTGCGTCATCAAGCCCGCGCAGGATACCCCGTTCTCAACCCTGCTCCTCGCCCAAACCCTAATGGCCGCCGGGCTCCCTCGCGGCGTCGTCAATGTTGTCACCGGCTTTGGACCCGAAGCTGGCGAACCCCTCATCGGACACTCCGGCATCCGCGCTCTTTCCTTCACCGGCTCCAGCAAGGTCGGCCAGCACGTCGGCGAAGTTTGCGCTCACAGCTTCAAACGCTGCTCGCTCGAAATGGGCGGCAAAAATCCCATGATCGTTCTCGACGACGCCAACCTCGACCTAGCCCTCGAAGGCGCAGTATGGGGAGCGTTCGGAACCAGCGGCCAGCGCTGCACCGCCACCAGCCGCATCATTGTGCAGAAGGGCGTCTACGACGAATTCCTCCGCCGCCTCGTCGATCGCGCCCGCGCTCTCACCGTCGGCAATGGCCTCGATGAGAACATCGCCATGGGCCCGGTCATCAACCGCACCCAGATGGAAACCATCCTGCTCTACATCGAGATTGGACAACAGGAAGGCGCGAAGCTCTGCTGCGGAGGCTCCCGCCTGGACTCCGGCAACTACGCCCACGGATGGTTCCTCTCCCCCACCGTCTTCGGCGATGTCCACCCGGAAATGCGTATCGCCCGGGAAGAGATCTTCGGCCCGGTCGCCTCCGTCATCCCGTGCGATGGCTTCGACCATGCCATCGCAATCGCCAATGGCGTGGAATACGGCCTCTCTTCCTCGCTTTACACTCGCGACGTAAATAAGGCCTTTGCCGCCATGCGCGACCTTGACTGTGGCATCACCTACATCAATGCCCCAACCATCGGCGCCGAGGTCCACCTCCCCTTCGGCGGCTGCAAGGCAACCGGCAATGGCCACCGCGAAGGCGGAATCGGGGCCATCGACTTCTACACCGAATGGAAGGCGCTCTATATCGACTACTCCGACCGCCTGCAGCGCGCCCAGATCGACCGTCTGGACTAAATTCCCGCTGGAATCAGGACCGGCGCCAACTGGCTTGCAGGGCTGAGGTTACCCCTTTGATTAGCACCTCCGGGTGGGAAAGCACTCCTGCCGGAAGGCACCGGGCGCGATAAAATAGCTCTTGGCCTTAAATAGATCGGCACGTACCCTGAGGGATTGCGCCCTTTGGAAATATTTTGAAAGATTTGCCGTTTGAAAAGAAGGTCGTTTGGAAGAAGGTCGTTGTTTTTAGAAGAAGGTCGTTTGAAAGACCTGTCTCTGCCGATCCCAGTGTTCTTTTATGCCTCTGACCAGCGCACAACACGTCACCCCGGCAACCCGGCTCCAGAATGTCCACTACGCCATACGCGACCTCGCGGTGCTGGCGGACGAACTCACCCGCAAGGGCCGCAGGATTCTGGCGCTCAATATCGGCGATCCCTTGAAGTATGACTTCGCCACGCCCCCGCACATGATCGAAGCCGTCATCAAGGCCATGCGCGACGGCCACAACGGCTACGGACCCTCTCTCGGCACCGATGCCGCCCTCGAATCCATTCGCGGCGATGCCGCGCGTAAAGGCATTCGCAACATTCAGGGAGCTTTTGTATCCCTCGGCGTCAGCGAGGCGGTCGATACCTCCCTCAGCGCGCTGCTCAATCCCGGCGACAACGTTCTTGTTCCACGCCCGGACTATCCCCTCTATACCGCGGTACTGGCCAAAATCGACGCCGGCGTGCGCTCCTACGAACTTGACGAATCCAATGGATGGCAGCCCAACCTCGATCACATCGAGGCCAGCATTGATGCGCACACCCGCGCCATTGTGGTCATCAATCCCAACAATCCCACCGGCGCGGTGTATTCCCGGCAGACCCTTGAGGCCATCGCCGAGATCGCCCGCCGCCACAATCTCGTGGTCTTCTCCGATGAGATTTACGACAAGCTCATCCTCGACGAGGATAGGCCTCACGTCGCCTTTGCCTCCATCGCGCCCGATCTTCCCGTGGTCACCCTGGGCGGCCTCTCCAAGAACTATCTCGTTCCCGGATGGCGCGTGGGATGGGGCATCATCAGTGGTGATTCCACTGCCGTTCGCGACTACACCGAAGGCATTTACAAGCTGCTGCGCGCGCGGCTCTGCGCCAGCTATCCCATGATGTTTGCCATTCCCGCCGCCCTCGACGGTCCCCAGGACCACCTGCCCGGCGTGATTGCAAAAATGCGCTCCCGCCGCGACCTTACCGTACAGTGGGCCAACTCCACCCCGCGCATAAGCTGCGTGCGCCCACAGGCGGCCTTCTATGCCTTTCCGAAACTGGAGATTCCGGAAGACGACCTTAGCTTCGTGAAATCCGTACTCGCGGAAAAGGGCGTCCTGCTGGTGCACGGCGACGGCTTCGGACAGAAGCCCGGAACCCGTCACGTTCGCGTCGTCTACCTGCCCGACGAGCCAACGCTCACCCAGGCCTATAGCGCCATCGCCAGCTTCATGCGCGAAAGATACGCCTAAAGGCATTCCAAAAACCGCGTTTGCGGTGGCATCTTATTTCCCGGTACGTGTGTGCCGGGAAATAAGTCCCGGGAAATTCTCGGCGCTAGCCCATTGGCGAATGCTCTCGACCCAGAAACTCACCCACCGCCTTATTAAACCGCTCCGGCGCCTCCTCATAGGGCATATGCCCCACCCCCGGAAGCACCAGTAACTCCGCCTTCGGCATCCTTCGCTGCAACTCCGCCGCCGACGCCGGCAATACCGCTCGATCTCGATCTCCCCACAACAGCAGCACGGGCTTGTCACCAATCCGTTCGTACACCTTTTGCATGTACTCCAAATCTCCACGCCAGCAAGCCATTACGCCCACGAGGTATTCCACCGATCCGGGAACCCGCAATGCCTCCTCATATCCTTCAACCGTTCCCACGGGAATGCGCCGCGCATCGCCATACAGTCGCCGCAGTACATATCCATGCGCTGGCTTGAGCAGCGGAAACACCTTCTTCGACAACGCACCTCCCAGGCGCGAACCCAGCATTCGTGCCCTCCGCCGTCCCTTTTCTGACCACGGATTCACCGGCGCCGCCAGCACCAGCCGCCGCACCCGACCCGGAGCCTCAGCCGCCATCGCAGCGGCCACGGCTCCTCCATGCGATGTGCCGATCACATCCGCCGTGGCAATCCCCACCACATCCATGAACCGCAGCAGTCTCCCGGCAGCGGCAGCCATGCTGCAATCCATGTCCGCCCGACGCGCGGAAAAACCTGTACCCAGCATGTCGGGCGCAAATATCTCAAAGTTGTGTGCCAGCGGGGGAAGGTTGTAGCGCCAGGAAAAGGAATACCCCAGCAGTCCGTGAATCAACAACAGCGGTGGTTGGGGATAATCCGTGGGGGAAGTCCGTGGAAGACCATACAGATAGCGCAACCGCCCTTCGTGCAGATCGGCCCAGCGCTCCACTATGGAAATAGGCTCGGAAACAGGCTCGATGGCATTCCTCTTTCCGTGGAATCCAGTGGTATCTAACCGCTTCCAACGCTAGCACCTAAGTGGTTTTCCCACCTAAGTGGCTTTTCAGAGCGAGCCGACTCTGTAAAAATGCAACCTCAGCGGGATAACCGCATCGAACTAAATGGAAATGTCGTTTGCGCTTCCAGGGGGCCGCCCAACGGCCCCCCATTTTTTTGTACTTGGTTCAGTGCTTCTTCTTCAGATGCTTTCTCAGAACCTTGATGACTTTGTCCACGTGCTTTTCCTCGATCAGGAAAGGCGGTAAAAACCGCAGCACTACATCCTGCGTGCTGTTGATGAGGACACCATCTTCCAGCGCCCCGTCCATAATCGGCCTTGCCGGGACGTCGAGCTCCATCGCCATCATCAGCCCCCGTCCTCTCACCTCGCGCACCATGGAAAATTTCTTCTGCAACTCCAGAAGCCCATCGCGGAAGTAGGCGCCCACCTTGCGCACGTTCTCCAGCAAATGCTCCTCTTCCACAATTGCGAGATACTCCAGCGCGGTGCGGCATGCCAGCGGACCCCCGCCAAACGTCGTCCCATGCTTGCCCGGACTGATCGCCGCCGCCAGCGCATCGGTGGCAAGGAAGGCGCCCATCGGCAGTCCCGCCGCCATGGGCTTGGCAATCGTCACAATGTCAGGAATCACATTCGAGTGCTGGTAATCGAACATCTTTCCGGTTCGTCCCATTCCGCACTGGATCTCGTCGAAGATAAGCGCCACCCGGTGCCGGTCGGAAACTTCCCGGGCCGCCTGTAGAAACTCCGGCGAGCACACACGGATTCCGCCCTCGCCCTGTATCGGCTCCAGCACAATGGCACAGGTGTCGTCATCCACCGCCGCCCGCAGATCGGCAACGTCATTCATACCGACAAACCGCACTCCCTCAAGCAACGGCTCGAAGTTCTGCCGGTACTTCTCCTGGCCCGTCAGCGAAAGCGCGCCAAAGGTGCGTCCGTGGAAGGAGTTGTCCACCGCCACCAGCTTGCACTTGCTGTCTCCACCGGCCTTGTGGCCCGCAGCCCGAGCCAGCTTGATCGCACCCTCCATCGCCTCCGTGCCGCTGTTGCAGAAGAACACGCGTTGCAGGCCGGAAAGATTCACCAGCTTCTCCGCCAGCTCTCCCTGGTACTCGTGGTAGTAGAGGTTGGAGATGTGGATCGCCTTCGCCGCCTGGTCACGGATCACATTCACAATCCGCTTGTGCCCGTGTCCCAGCGCGTTCACACCGAGGCCCGACAGGAAATCCAGGTATTTGCGGCCCTCGTAATCCTTCACATACACGCCCTTCCCGCTGGCAATCGCCAGGGGATAGCGCGCATAGGTCGGCAGCAGATAGCGCTGCTCGCGTTCCACGATCCGCTCGTAGGCAGTCATATCGCCCTGCTGAGGCTCTTTCGCCCGTTCTTCTTTTTCTTCAGTAATCGCCATCGCCGCCACTCCTAATCCTCCACCCACCGGCACCGGATTTCGCCCTTGTGCATATCGCTGATAATCAGCTCCGCGATCCTGTCCAGCTCCGCGATCGGATACTGCTCGCCCTCAAAGTAAACCGCCGGCGGCGACCCGTAAGGCTCGGCCCATACCTCGTACGCTCCGCCTCCGGTCGTGATCTCCAGGTACTCGCCTTCGCGCAGCTTCCGCTTCAACTCTTCTGTATTGAGATCTCCCTCGCCCACTTTGCCCATGCTCGCTCTTCCTCGCTCGTTATCGATTGCTCTACCGGCTGGTTCCAACCGCCGCCCGCAAGAATTACGGGAGAACAACAAATTCTATAACGCGCAAGGCGAATCCCCTAAATCGCGGTTGCATAAGAATGGGAGCCGGAATTGAGAATTTCGCCGGGCGAAGCTCACGACTTCACCCCCTCCGGAAAGAAAACCCCAGGGCGGAGCCTATCGTGCGTACTCGGGGCGCGGACCTTCAAACTCTGCCCCAAAACCGCGCCGCGAACCCTCCGCGGCATAACGCTCCGCAAGCTCGGTCAGCGTCGTAAAAATCTCCACGCCACGATTTACATAGTCCGGCGCGTGCTCGAGTACGGCGTCAAACTTCTCCGGATACTCTGCCGCGAGCACCATCAAACCCACCGTACTTACCGCCATTGCCGCGGGGCGCTTTCCCTTAATCGCCAGCAGCGCACCCGCCGTAAACGAGCCGATCACAATTGCCTTCTTCCAGTTCGTCATATTTTTCCTGTCCAATCCCTTAGAGTCCCCGGACGCCACACCCGTTGTCCCCCGGCAGCTTCTCTCTTGGATTCGCTCCAAACGGGCTCCGCTCCAACGGTACTTCTCCGCCCGGCCATCTTAAATTAGTATTGCGGCTCGATTCCGGCAATGCTCAATCCCCGTAAATATCCGCGCGTCTCTTTCACGGCGACCGTCGTCATTTTTTCCGGAAGCACTCAATTCCAGGGCGAGGCGAAGGAAATCGGCGCCGGGGGCATGTCGATTCGCTGTCTCGCCGGAATTTCCATCTCCCAGCCTGTGGAACTCGAATTTTCCCTCTCCGGCGGCCCCTCGCTCCGGCTCCCGGCAATCCTGTGGTGGAAGAAAGACGGATACATGGGCTTCCGCTTCGACCCCTCCTCCGGAATCCGCCAGGAAATTGAACTCTGGGTGCATAACCGCATCGGACAAGCCCAATACTTCTCCAAGCCGATATAACGCCCGCCCGGCCGCTGGCCTTCCATTCGTTTCAAAAAAATAAAGCCCGGAAAAAACTCCGGGCTTTCTCAACTCTTTTATTTTTCTTCCTGATTTCTTCTTCCTAGAAATCGTGGAAGTCCAACCCCTGCGGCAAACCTTCCTCATCGTATTGAATTACGGGTTCTTCGCCACTCCGCGCCGGTGCTTCAGGTTTATCCTGGCTCCGCTGCGCTCTTTTCTGAGCTTTTTCGGCTCGCTTCTCCTGTCGTGCACGTTCCTTCTGCCGCTTGGCAAAGGTGGGACGAGAGTTTCCGGCCATGCATGCTCCTTATTCGTACCGCGGTTCTGTATTCATTCTAATCGACCGCGTACTCGGTTCAGGTTGCTGGTGTTGCAACGTCCTGGTGTTGAAAGTTGTTTGTGTCGAAACGGCGGGGCAAGACAGCTCTACAGCAAGACCCTCAACGCAGAGTAATCGAACTCTACAATGCTACAGCAAGCTCCACGGCGGGCTCGGCCACCGGAACTTTTTCCACCGATCCTCGAACCTTCTCTTCGCCAATCAGCTTTAGAGCGTTGTTAATCGTCTGGTGGACGGACGACGAATTCCGGTGCAAAGTCTGCGTTGCCGCCGAAGTGATATGGCAAAGCAAAAACCGGTTCGGTACCGCATCGTTGGCAAAAGTTACCAGTTCAGATCGCATTCGGCCTCCCTGTTTCCCCGTTGAGTCCCACATGTCGAATCGGGCACCCCCGGATTTTCCAGAGGTGCCCAACGCAAAAAACTAGATCGCCCGGACTTCTTCGGCCTGAAGTCCCTTGGGACCCTTGGTGATGCGGAACTCCACCCGCTGGCCCTCGGCCAGGCTGCGGAAACCGTTCGCCTGAATCGCGGAATGATGGACGAATACGTCCTCTCCGCTTTCCCGCGATATAAATCCAAAACCCTTGGCATCGTTAAACCACTTAACTGTTCCTTGTTCCATACTCGATTCACTGCTTTCGTTGTTGAAATGTACGTTGAATTGGATGCGGAAGATACCTCAGGGCAGGAACAAGCGTGTCAGGCTGGAAGCTGCTCACAACCGTTTCGAATTAACGTATCTCCATTTTAACAT
>DASZRZ010000500.1:0-2256 GCA_035548935.1 Terriglobales bacterium | reverse complement strand
GTTAAGTTTCTGCCGGATGCAGAAACTCATTTGGCCTGCGGCTTTGGCTGGCGGAGTCTATTAGTTTCAAACTATTTTGAAACCGGAGATTTCTCGCCCGCTGATTTCGCGGCTTTCGATTTAGGAGCCGGAGATTTCGCCGCCGGTTTTGCCGAACCTGCCGCCGGAGTTGAGGGAGCGACGGCCTCGGCTCTTGCCTGCTCGATCATCTGAAACATCTGGCTGCGATCCGTGACCTCGACGTAGGCGGGGCCGCTGCGCGTGTTGGAGACGATGAAGATGGTAGGGGTGTGATCGAGGCCGACACGCTGTCCGAGATCGCGGTCATGGTTGATGGTCTCGGCCAGCTTGCCCTGGGGGTCAACCACGAAGGGCAGGATGGTGCTGTGCTTGGAGGCGAAGTCCTCGGCAAAAGAGCGGAGGTTTTGCCGGGTGACTTTGTCCTGATTGCGGAAGATGAACTCGCGGAATTCCACGCCCAGCTTGGGAGACTTGGTCTCGAAATACTCGGCGAAAGTGGAAGCATCGATGGACCAGTTGTGCTGGGGGAGCGGGTAGTTGTAGCGCACCACCGGGATTTTGTATTTTTCCGCCGCCTGAGCTTCCATAGGCGCGGCGCGGGCGCAATCGGGACATTGGAGGTCCTCGAAGACAATGAGGGCAAGGCTGACACCGGGAGGCGGACGCAGGATGCTGTTTTTATCCAGCGGTTGCGCCGTCAGCGAGATGGCAGAGAAGGCGAGGAGCAGACACACAACAATCCGATAATGCCGCAGCTTCATGTAACCCTGCTTCATGGAATCCTCGAGAGCCAACGGGCTCAATTCCCATAGTTTAACGCAACCGGTTGAAAGGATGCAGCCGGGATTCGCTTACGTTCGTACTAACCAGAGAGGCTAACGTTGGCGTTTGCGGAGGAGGTAGGAGCCCAGGGCCCCGCCGAGTGCAGAAAAGAAGAGGAAGGCGAGCAGCGCCATTACGAGGGTAGCGGTGAGAATCAGGGCCAGGCCTTGAGGAGAGGTCATGCGCTGGAGCATCTCCTGGGCGCGCGGGTCCGCATTTTGAGCGGCGGCCTGCTCGACGATCTGCTGCATTAAGGCGCGGAAGCGGTTGGTGTTGCGCGTGAGCAGCATCTGCATGGCGACGAGGATGGCGAAGAATCCAAAGCCGAAGGCCCCGGCAAGGATGCCGATGCGCGCGCCAGCGCCGGAGGTGAGATTGGAGCCGGGCATGCGGCGCAGATAAAGGATAACGGCCAGGACTCCGGTGGCCGACATCCAGAACAAAAAGCCAAGGAACGGCATTGCCCAGGAGATGGCCGAGATGGTTCCGGCGATTAGCGCAACCGGCACAACCTGAGACCAGTTGACGTCCTTCGAGGGAGGAGGATCGTGCTGGGGGTTGTCCGGAGAAGAAGAGTACAAGGGAGCGGCGGAAGGCTGAACCTCGCCGGTAGGTGGGGGCTCAACCAAGACTGGCTCAGAGGGCGCGGTGAGTTCGGCGCCGGGTCCAGCCACGGAGACGCGGATCAAGGGAGCATTGCAATTCGGACAGAACGGAGTGGAGTCTTCCACCGCAGCGCCGCATTTGTAACAGGATGAATCCATAAGCGTGAGCCTCTCAACCTAGCAGGCTGTGAGGTTGGTGGCAAGGCAGGGGTGACAGGAGGATGACTAGGGACGAGCAGTTGTCCTGCGACCGAGCCGGGCGCTGGCCGATCGAACAACCTTGCCGTGGGAGCGTGACTTGCGGGCGCTGAGTGCGCCGATGGCGAAGCGGTCGATGCCGGTTCCGCGCTGCGCCACGCCGGGGATGCTGACGGGAAGGTGTCCGTGGATGGGGGCTTCACCGAAGAGGGCGCGGGCGGCGCTGACTTCGGAGAGCGGGAGGCTGGAAAAGGTACAGAGGTACGCCTGAACGCCGGGAAAATCGGCAGCCAGGTAGGGATTGCCAAGGGCAACCACAACGGTGCGATCGGAAGCCGCGCTGAGGATGCGCTTCATCATCTCGGCGGCATCGCCGGTGAGAGAGACGGTGTTTTTCAATTCGCTGCCGATCTTCACGGTCTTGCCTGAGACAGGCACGACGTAAACCGGGGCTACCACGACTTCAGCCTGAGCGACTGCCTGGAGAACGGTGTCCATGAGAGGCCCGGCGAGCTGGGGGTCCACGTAGAACACGGTTGCATCGGGGACGCGGGCGCGCAACTCGCGGATCAGCACCCTGCCGGATTCACTGCGCACGTCATCGGTGAAT
>DASZRZ010000499.1:0-11655 GCA_035548935.1 Terriglobales bacterium | reverse complement strand
CGAAGATGTCCGGCCATTGTTGGCGGAAAACACCGTGCGAATTGTTGCTTGTCATAAGGGACGGGTTGTCGGCGAGGAACAGGAAGTGCGTGTTTTTGATATCGAATACATCAAAGGCTTGGAATTTGAAGCCGTTTTCATTGTCGGCCTTGACGGACTTGCGACACGCGTTCCAGACCTTTTTAATCGCTATTTATATGTCGGCGTCACGCGTGCGGCGACGTTCCTCGGTGTGACCTGCAATCAGCAATTGCCGGGCACTCTGGAATTTGTGAGATCATTCCTCACCTCTTCTTGGGCCTAAATGGATGCATCGTCGGCAATCCAGAAGGAATTCTCCTTTAAGTTGGCGCTGATGCGTGTCACTACCCATATTGTTCTCAGGGGGGAAGTGTGAGCTTTGCCTTGTGGCCGTCAAAAGCACATTCAGATTGAATCGCAAATGTGGTTGCCTTAATTGCGAATCGTTTACAGGGTGCTCTCCACTCGCGCCTCGACAAAAGCTCTCTCCATTGAGTCGCTCTTCGTAGAATTGAAAGAACAAACTCGTTAGTGGACTATGCGACGCACGGTGAGCAGGTTGTAGATCAACAACACGAGTGCAACCAGAATCAGCAGGTGAACCAATCCGCCGAAGGTCGTACCGGTCGCAAAGCCAAGCAGCCAGAGAATCATGAGGATCACGAAAATTGTCCAAAGCATGGTCGTATCCTTTCTCTCAAAACAATTGTTGATGACACTTGTACTGGATTCCGGCGGCATCGCTGTGAGGGCCATCACAGCCCAATCGATCCCGCGGCGTGTGGCCGTTGAGGGAAGCAATGAGGAAGGTTATTCACGCTCGATGCATAGAGAGAAATGAGAACAAGGGTGCCTATGGCGGCGCCAGGCGTTAGAATCTCCGTCGTACCGGTGGTTGCGGCGGTTGCCGGGAGTCCGGTGGCGAAGGGAAATCCGGGACGCCCCGCAAGAAAGGTCATATGCGCATTCTGCTGAATTGGCTGCTGAGTGGTGTCGCCCTCCTTGTCGTGGCATACCTGGTGCCGGGGTTCGTGTTGACCGGCTTTTTGCCCGCGCTGCTGGCGGCGGTGGTGATCGGAGTTGTGAACGCCACGCTGGGCTTGCTGCTGAAGGTATTCACCTTCCCCATAACGGTGCTTACCCTGGGGCTTTTCTGGTTCGTGATCAACGCGCTCATGCTGGAAGTTGCGTCCGTCCTGGTGCCGGGATTTGAAATTCGCGGCTTTGGCGCGGCCTTTGTGGGCGCCATTGTTCTGGCGCTGTTGAATGTGGTGATCCGGCAGTTGCTGCCGTCCAATCGCGACTAGGCCTCCGGGATATAGCAGATCACAATGCGGGCCGGAGGTTGGCAGCGCAGTCGTCCGCCGTTCTTGTTGACTCGACGGTTAAGCTTTTACAAGGTTCCAAGCATTAACTGACCGGACTGTAGAGCCTCGGTCTAGGGGAAAAGGCAACGGAAACATTAAGTTAATTGTGCGAGTGAGGTCTGGCTTGGCTAATAAGACAATCCTGGCTTGCCTGTTACTGTTGGCTGCTGTTCCGATAGCAGCACAGCAGCCAGTAGCGCCGATACGAGAATGGCATTTGGAAAATCCCGGCCTCGTCGAGCCAAATTCCGAGCGTGTGGGCGTTCGATTCCTTTCGAATACAGATTTGGTAGCATACTCAACTGTACTGAATGACATAGCAGTTAAGAAGCAGAATGGGACCGCCAGTACAGTCCAATATGTCCTGCGACTCATGGCTTTGAGTGAAGTTTCTGATGACAAAAGGCCAATAGTTGCAGAATGGCCTGCATATCGTATTCCCGCAGTGATGGCAAATTCATCGGGTCAGGCGGTGGTGCAGACCGGAAATATCCTGCGGTTGGTCGCGCCCGATCTGCATGTCTTAAAGGTTTGGGAAGGACCGGACCTTTTACTTCCTTCCTATGATGGTTCTAGCAGCACGATTTCGCCAAGCGGCAACACGTTGTTGTACGAGAGTGTAAGCTTCACCAGTACCCCCGCAACGAGGATGGCGAGCGATGTCAGGGTCCTCGATGCCCGCACTCTGGAGGTCAAGGCGGAATGGCAAGCGGGCTTTATGTTGTATCCATTCTCGCTGTCCGATAGTGGGATCCTCAAGAGTGACAGGTCGGGGTCGGGAGAAGTTTATTTCCGAGAATTCAGCGGGAAGTGGCAACTGTTTGCCGACAGGAAGTCTTTAAAGTGCTGGATTTTAGATTTCTTTGACGAATTACGAGTGCTCAGCGCCTGCGGAAGAGAGTTGGCACTGCTGAGTTTGGATGGGCGGATACTAAGCAGACAAATGTTAGCGGACAAGAGCTATGGCAATCTGGGAGGAAAGATTGCCAGGGCAAAAGAGCGAAAGACAGTGGTTTTGGATTTGACCAAATTCCGCGGTGACTTGTTAGATATAACCTGGATTTCACGCCGCACAGTGTTGGTAGTCGATGTAGAGCGTAAGCAGACGCTGCTCTCAATCAATATCAAGCCTCTGCCAACAACAGTGGGGACCGATGCGAAATTCGACTTCGACATTTCACCGGACGGAAGCAGAGTAGCCGTTCTTGTCAACTCAACGGTTAAGCTTTACAAGGTTCCTGATTCGAACTGAGTTCGCTGTGGAACTCGGCCCCCGAAAAGGACGACGACTAACCAAGGATAATGGTTCGCGGGTCTGGCTTTAACTTTCCTGATTTCACTTCGCGCTGGCAAGTTTCGCCACGATCTCCTGAATCGGATGTTCCTGAAACAAGCGGATTCCCGCGATTCCCGCGGCTCCGCCAGCCAGGCACTCGCGGGCATTTTCCATCGATATATTTCCCAAGGCGAGCACCGGCATGGGGACCGCCACGAGGGCTGGTACGCTGCCTGTGATGCTCGCGGAGCGGCAGGCTGCGCGCAAGGCTTCGATTCCAGTGCCGGGATTGGCTGCTTTGCCGAATACGGGTCCGAATACAGCGAAGTCCGCGCCGTGGGTGCTGGCCATGAGGACGTCCTCCTGGGTGTGGCAGGAGACGGCAATAATGGCCGGGGAAGGGGCACGGCCGGTTCTGCCATGAGCCTGCGTCCACACGGCGCGGGCCTCCCTGGGCGAGATATCGTTGGACCGGAGATGCACGCCGTTGGCTCCGGTGGCAAAGGCAACGTCGGTGCGCGAATTGATGAGGAGCCGGGTGGGACTGGAGGTCCTGACGAGAGCAGCGGTGGCCTGAAGGGCCAGTTCCTCGAGTTCGCGGGCGGTAAGGTCCTTCTCGCGCAGTTGAATGAAGTCGACTCCCGCGCGGGCCGCCGCTTCAATTTTGGCGAGCACCTGCCGGCGCTTTTCGCTCTCCGAGCCTGGGAACTGAGTCCGATCGGTTATGTAGTAGAGAAGCACGCCGATTCGCTTTCGCCACTCCGGTCTCGCCACGCGCATGCCGTAAGAGGCCGGCAGGGCTATTGCGGCGCGGTGGTTGTCCAGCCGCTTTTCTGGCCCTGATTCTGTTCGTCGAGCCAGCGCTTCAGCGGCGCGAAGTATTCCATGATGGCGGTGCCATCCACCTGCCGCTCGCCGGTAAGGGCCTGGAGCGCATCGGGCCAGGGACGGCTCTGCCCCATCTCGAGCATGTGATTGAATTTCGCCCCGGCCTCTTTGCTGTTGTAGAAAGAGCAGCGATGGAGCGGGCCGGTATAACCGGCAGCGCGGCACATGCCGCGATAGAACTGGAACTCCAGCAGGTCCGCGAGAAAGTAGCGCGCATAGGGAACATTGGCGGGCACGTGATACTTGGCGCCGGGATCGAAATCCTGTTCGCTGCGAGCCACCGGAGTGGACACTCCCTGGTACTTTTCGCGCATCTCCCACCATGCCTGGTTGTAGTGGCCGGGCGCGATTTCACCACTAAACACCCGCCAGCGCCACTCATCAATCAGCAGGCCAAAGGGGAGGAAGGCGATTTTGTCGAGCCCCTGTTTGAGCAGCAGCTCTATGTCCTGATCTTCCGACTGCGGGGGCACGCTGGCCAGCAGGCCGACTTGATTCAGGTAGCCGGGAGTGATGGAGAGGGCGATTGTATCCCCGATCGCTTCATGGAAGCCGTCGTTTGCGCCGTTGCGGAATAGAAATGGTTGCTTGTTATAGGCCCGCTGATAGAAGTTGTGTCCGAGTTCGTGATGGATGGTTACGAAGTCTTCGTCGCGAATCTGAATGCACATCTTCAGGCGTAAGTCGTCGATGTTGTCAACATCCCAGGCGCTGGCATGGCACACGGCGTCGCGGTCGGCGGGCTTGGTGAGCATGGATCGCTCCCAGAAAGTTCCGGGAAGAGGGGCGAAGCCGAGCGAGATAAAGAAATTCTCGCCATATTTCACCATGTCGCGGGGGGTTACGGATTTGGACTTCAGCAGCTCGGTCAGGTTGTAGCCTTGTTCCTGCTTGGGCGGCCCCACCAGATCGTAGATATTGCCCCAACTCTGCGCCCATATGTTTCCCAGAAGATCGGCCCGGATCATGCCTCCGGAGGTTATTGCCTGCTGTCCGTATTTTTCCACGAGCTTTCGACGCACGTAGGTGTGAAGCGAGGCATAGAGCGGACGCACCTGATCCCATAACCGGTGCACATCCTGCGTGAACTGCTCGGGAGTCATGTCGTAATTGGAGCGCCACAGAGCACCCGTATCGCGAAAGCCGATTTCGCGCGCTCCTTTATTGGAGAGTTCCACCAGGCGCGAGAAGGGCTGGCGCAACGGCGGAGAGATTGTCCGCCATCCCACCCACAGGTCCTTCAATACCTCGGGATCGCGCGTGGTGGCGAAGGCCTCTTCCATTTCGCTCTGGCCCAGGCACTTTCCCGCGTAGGGTCCGGTTTTGGGGCAGTACTTTCCCTGGCCGTAGGTCCCCTCCAGTTTGCTCGCAATCCGGGTAAGTTCCTCGCGCTCGCGCGGATTATTGGGCGCTGGCAAGGTAAGGGAAAGCTCCAGCAGCTTGAACTGGCGAGCGAGGTCAGGCGGCATCTTCAGATTCCGGAAGCGCTGTGCTTCTTTGATGAAGCGCGTGGTTTCGGCAATCAGTTTTTCGTTGTAGTCCGCCGCGAGCAGCTCGCTATCCTCGTTGATATAGGTCGCCTGAATCCATTGGGCGCGTCCAGCCATGGTGCTGAGAACGAGCAGCCGTTCGTTAACCGTATTGATAAAACTCTGCGCGTCTTTAATGGTGGCATTGCCGGCGTTGGCGCCGCCGCTGGGGGTAGAGGCCTTCGAGGATCTTCCGGCAGTAGCCGGGCGCGAAGCCTGCTGGGCGTGCGCCAGCATGGAAACCGGCATGGTCAACGACCAGAGTATCGCCAGACGAACGTTAAGCGAGAAGCGAGCCATCGTGCCTCCTACTGAGAACGTACCATGGTAAGCGCGGGGGGTTGTGTCCGCAAACCCCGAAGCAATGCAGGGAGAGCGGCTTAGACGAACCTATCCACAGGCGGGAATCGGTGGGATATTCGAAAAGTCCGGGTGGAGATACAGAACCATCAAGGCAGGGTTTTGGCGATCTCCGGATCTTTCCCTGTGCGGCGCGAGGGTTCCATGTGGAACTCGGTAAGGCCGGCGCGTAGAACCTCAAACCCCTCCTCGGGAGTATCGACCATGCGGAACTGGCTGATGTCGCCGGGAGCGATGGCGCCATAGTCGGCTAAGGCTTCGAAGTTAATAACCTTCTTCCAGTATTCGCTTCCATACATGACCACAATGATTTTCTTCGCCAGTTTTTCCGTCTGGGCCAGGGTAAGGATTTCGAACAGCTCGTCGCAGGTGCCGAAGCCGCCGGGAAAAACAATGAGCGCCTTGGCCAGGTAGGCAAACCACAGCTTACGCATGAAAAAGTAATGGAATTCAAGGTTCAGGCTGGGGGTGATGTAGCCATTGGGCATCTGCTCGTATGGCAGGGCGATGTTGAGTCCGATGGTTTTTCCGCCGGCCTCGCGCGCACCGAGATTGGCGGCCTCCATGATGCCCGGTCCACCGCCGGTGGTCACAACAAAGCGATGACGCTTGGATTGAAGCGAAAGCGACCACGTGGTGAGCATGCTGGCAAGGCGGCGGGCGTCTTCGTAGTAGCGCGCCATCTCCACGGCGACGCGGGCGCGCTTCACCCGCAACTGCTGGTCGGGGGGAGCAGGCTCCGCCGAGCCCGGTTTTTCCAGAAGTTCCAGTTCTTTGGAGGCTCTGTCCAGGCTGTGAAAGCGGGCCGAACCGAAGAACACCACCGTGTCCTGAATGCGTTCATGGCGAAACCGGTTGAGAGGTTCGATGTACTCGGACAAGATGCGAAGGGGGCGTGCATCCGGACTGTTAAGAAACTTCAGGTTTTCGTAAGCAAGCGGAGCCCGGCTGGCGTTGTCATCCATAGAATGCTTCTTCCAAAACGTTTTTCTTTTCGATTTTTGAGCCCGGCGAACTGGCTCTCAAGAAGAGTTGAGCCAAGGCTCCTACTCGACCGGATCTCTGTAGTGCACCGTCGCCGAAATGCCAATCCATATATCGATCAAACCCAATCCGGACAAGGCTCCGCGCGTGAACTGGCTGCGCAGCAGGGCCCAGAGGCCGGGGTGGGATCTCAGTAAGCTGTTTTCAGTCCAGATTCTTGTCCATGGTGAAACCGTGAGGAATACTCCCACAGTGATGTAGAAAATTGCCAGAATCGCCAGCGACAACCGGTTTGTCCACACGGTGAGTTGTGATACCGGACGCCGGGATGCCGCGCCGCTGGGCCCGGGTGAATCCATGGGGTCTCCGCCGAACGGCAAATTAAGGGTGGGGCTCACCAGAGACGGTTTTTTCCTTGAGTCCGGAAATGAATCGGGTGGAAATCCCATACAGGGACATTCTAAAGCCTCAAAGCTTATTACGGTCGCAAAGCTTTGATGCGTTCGGAAACGTCACGGTAGTCGATATTGGTTCCATAGACCCGCAGGAAGTGATGGAGGGCGGTTTGCCGGCTTCCGGCCGACTCATGCACCGACCCCAGTTCGTAGTGGATTGCGGTTTGAGCTTGCGGGTCCGAGGTAAAGCCGAGGGCCTTTTCATACCACGGCACGGCGGCTTCGGGTATGCCCTTCTCGAGGAAGCACTGTCCCAGCAGCGTGTAAACCTGGAGAGTATCTTTAAACGGCACGCCGCGTTCAATGCCCTGAGCTACTTTCTGCAGCTCTCCAATGGCCTCATCCATGAGTCCCATCTCACGGAAAGCCACTCCGAGGTTGTAATGGTTCTCGGGGTCTTCGCCGTCGATATTGGTTTCTTCCGCGCTTTCCTTGAACTCCTCAAACATGTCGAACAGGACATCGCCTGGCATCGCGATTGATCCGGCGGGAGCGATGGTCTCGTGCACGGATTCAGTCATGGGCACAGCAGCTGGAGCCATCTCCGGAACGGACAATGCCGCAGGGAATTCAAAAGGCACGACGGGAGGCTGCATTACTACCGGCAGTGCTGCCTGCATTTGCGGCGCTGGAGCCGGAACAAAATCTTCTCCGAGAGACTCTTCGATCTCCGCGACCATCGTTCCCAGCGCGTTGGGCGATGCCGCGGCTGCAGCCGGTATGGAGGGCACAGAGGGAGGCATCGCCATGGGCGGTACAAATGGAATGGCCTCGGGCGCAGCGGTATGCTGGGCTACTTCCACCTCGAACTCAGCGCTGGCATGGACAGGCGAAGCGGGCGCGGATTCGTGGCTCTCCGGAATTTCAAATACATGGACGGATTCAATCTGCTGGCTCAATTCCGCAAGCTCGGGCAGGTTGTATCCCAATGCGGTGCACCTTTCGGCGACCGCAGCGGCTTCTTCCCACATCTGCTGGCTAATGTAGAAGCGGATTTCCTCCAGCATTTCCTGGGCGGGAGCAGCTTCCGGCGCAAGAGGCGCGACCGCGGCGGGCTCGGGTACAGGGGAGGCCTGCTCAACGTCCGGCACAGGAGCCCACTCTTCGGAGATATCGATCTCGGTTGAGTTGGAGATCGAGTCCAGGGCCGGAGGGGCTGAGAACTCGTATTGGTTGGGCCCGGGCACGGACTCCAGATATGAGCCAGCTTCGAGGGATGCGGCAGGCAATTCTTCGTGCTGGGGTTCGATCTGGACTTCGATCTGGACTTCGTGCTCGGCATCGGCCCGGTCGCGATAGCGGATCGCGAGATCGCGATACTCGGCGTACTGCGAGTCATGCCCGGCCTTTTTGTAAACACTGGCGAGGATTTCGCAACAGGCGGCTGCGTCACGATAGCGCGAGGTGCGGGCGTAAAGCGATGCCAGGCGCTGGTTCAGGCGGATATCTTCCGGAGCGAAGGAGAGCGCCGATTCCAGGAGGGCAGTGGCCTTGGGGAGCATGCCGTAGGAGTCCAGCAATTCGGATTCGGTGACGGCGGCATTGATGGCGTCGGCCACGGCTTGCACGTGCTCCTGATCGACGGAAGGAGCGGAGCACTCCAACTCATCCACCATGAAAGCCTGCCCGCCCTCTTGCGGACTGAGTGTGCGCAACGCGGAATCCTCTCCGAGCCGGGCGATTACCTGACGGTAGTTCTGGTCGTGGACGGGATTCTCGGGCTCCAGGACCGCAAGGTTGCGGTAGCAGTCGCGGGCACGCTGCAGGTCGCCTTTCTGAACCAGTGCATGCGCCAGCAACTCGATGACTTCGGTGAGGCGGCTCTGATCGCCCGCCTTCTGCAGTAGAACGAGCAGGATTTCCAGCGCCGAGGCGTTGTCTCTGACCCTCTCGGTCAAATCGCGCAACGCATTGAGCAGCATCTCCGGATTGTTTGCCAGAAGCTGGTCGCTATGCTCGGAGTAAAGCTGCAGAGCGCGCTCAAACTCGCCATGAGAGAGAAGCCATTCGGCAAAGGTATTGATTCCCGCAATCTCGTTGTGGACGACCAGCATCTTGCGCGCGAGCGGATCGGCTTCCTCGGGTTGATTCAGATTGATGCGGGCCTGCAACAGCAGCGCCAATCCCTCCAGGCTCGAATCGATATTCGGAATGGATTCCAGGTAGTGAACGGTGTTTGCGGGATTCCCCGTCTCCAGCGCGATTTGCGCGCGCAGCATCAGTGCGCGCTGGTCTCCAGGAGTGATATTCAAAACGCGTCCAAGGGCTTCATCGGCGGCGTCGAAAGCCCGGCGGAGGTGCAGGCATTGCGCTGAGCGGAAGAAGATCTCCTTCGCCTGGTCTTTCTTTCCCATGCGGAGGTACAACTCGGCCAGCTTGGTCTGCATGGGCGCGCTATCCGGATCAAGCTCCAACATCTTGTGGAAGATCCGAACGGCTGCTTCCAGATTGCCGCTTTTTATGTGGTGCTCCGCCACCAGCAGATACTGATGCCGGGCGTCGGTAAGCAGGTTCTGCTGGCTGTAAAGCTCGGCCAAACGCTGGATGCTGCCGGTTTCGCCGGGAGTAATTTTCGTGACTTTTTTGTAAATGGCGATCGCTTTGACGGTGAAGCCATCGGCGGCATAGGCTTCGCCTACCGACTTGAAGTACGAAGCCGCGCGGTCAGGCTGGCCGACGCGTGCATACAAGTCCCCCAGCGTATTGAGGAGGGCGAGGTCCTTCGGATCGTGCTTGCAGACCTTCTCGTACTCGTTGATTGCCTGCTGAATCTTGCCCTGCTGGACGAATTTTTCCGCCGAGCTCAGAACCTTTGCTTTGTTAAATCCAAAACCGAGCGCCATACAGAGGGTAACTCCGTTGTCGTGACTTCCTGTTTGCCGTGGCAGCTTCGCGGAAAAGTGCCTGCTACCCGCATGACAGGTCGAAATTTGTGGGCCAATTCCAACTTGCCCACACCGCCGGTCACGGCAGCGTGGCGGTTCTCAGTATCCCAGATGTACAGTGGCCGAAGAAGCCTTGGATCCCGCTCAAAAGACCATGAACTGCGGCGTGATACATGGTTCCAAAATGGACATTGCGTAGGGCACCCGAAGACTTCGCCTGCCGCGCCCGTGAAACCAGACGGAACCGGGTGGCGATGGCGTGGTGACGGGAGCGCGGGAGGCCATGGGGGAACTTCATCTCCCGGCCTGCGATCTGTATGTCATTGAAAAAAAGGATTGAGGCGGAATCGGGTCTGGGCCTTTCGTTTCGCCGGGCTGGGTATTTTGTTCGTTGAATTGCGGAACATCGTGTATGATCTAATCGCGTTGCATTGAAACGGCCCGAGAGCGGTTCCTGCCCAGCAGCTCCTGCTTTGTGACACCCGATTCAGATTCAACGTAACACCATAAGAAAAGGAACTTGCAACACCATGGAACAAGGAACAGTAAAGTGGTTCAACGACGCAAAAGGATTTGGATTTATCAGCCGGCAGAATGGTGAGGACGTTTTCGTCCACTTTTCCGCCATTCAGTCAAATGGCTTCCGCAGTCTTCAGGAGGGCCAGGCGGTGCAGTTCAACGTCGTTAAGGGACCCAAGGGCTGGCAGGCAGAGAACGTTCAGGTACTGTAATATCTCCGGGTTTTAAAGAAGGGCGGCTGGCAGGCCGCCCTTTCTGTTTGTATAGGATTGCCCTTTTCCGCTCCTTCAGCGGGCTTTAATTTCTTGAAACTCTCTCCCCGATGCTGTCGTTAGTGCAGGATCCTTCCCCGCGCCGTACGGGTTAAGCCCTCCCTTTCCCAATTAAAGGTTGAAGGGAGTCGCGAGGACATCCACTCAGAACGTAGCCCTGGCTGGGCTTGAAACTCGAAAAACTCAAATTGTTCACTCGTCCTGTGCCTTCGGCTTCAAGGTGAGCATACTGATTTCATTGAGCCAGTCGGAGATCTGGTCTTCATCCGGACCTTCCCAGTCATAGGCAAGATTCAGCAGCAGCATGGTTGCCCAGTCCGCTAGCTGCTCCGTGGATATATCTCCACGCGAATGTTTTTCCATTGCGGCATGGATGTGCCCCAGCCCGATGCGGACTCCCGGAACTGGCGCCCCGTAGTCACTATCTAGCCGACGCTCGTGGTCCTGGAAGTCGAACTCCACTACGCCAGCTAGCAGCTGCCGGAGTTCCTCCAGGGAGATTTTCAGGTCCGCGTACTCCTCAAGCGCTCTGCGGTGCGCTTTCTTAAACTTCTTCACTTGCTTCTTGGGATCGGCATAGCGGCGGCGAAGGAAAGGACTCATCTCAGTAGCGCCAAGGAAGGATGTGCTTAAGGGTGCGTCATCTCATTATTAGCACTATTTGCTTGAACTGCGAATTTCGTAAAAGAAAGCGCTGAGCAGATGTCTTCTTTCCTCAGGATAAGGCGCAAGCTACTTGCCGCAAAGGGAAAATTAAATGCGACAATTGGTGGCTGGAGCCCCCCGGACATTTTTTTGGCAATCCTTACTCCTGATGTGCGGGAGGGCTTTCTTCTCCGGCTGGAAGCCTGCTGGCTCCTGATTCTCCGTGTATTCTTGAAATCTGCCTGCGGCTTGATTCCAGGTTATGTCAACGGCAATACCGTCCTCCCGCCGCCCTTTGAGTCAAGGTAGACCAGCGTGATGGTGAATCCCGGTAACCAGCGGGTGAGACCCGGTGCGACTTGCTGGGAGCCTTTCTCAGAGAACAACGCACGGAAGCCCATTTCCGGTGGAGTATCATCGATGAAATCCATCGCAATGTAACCAACCCTATTTT
>DASZRZ010000498.1:0-14351 GCA_035548935.1 Terriglobales bacterium | reverse complement strand
ATGAGCGGATCATCGACCATCGGCTCAAGGGACAACTTTTCAGTAATTCCGCAAAGATCTATGCGCGCCCCCGGCCCCTGAACGTTGGGCAGAAGGAGGACTTGCAGGACATTGCGGCGGAGCTGCGCCGCGCCGGATACTCCCCCAGCGGCAAGGGAAGCTCCCCCATTGGAAGCTACCGCCTGCTCGACCGGGGCATTGAAATCCGGCCTGGCCCGGAATCGTTTCATAACGAGGATGGCGCGGTGGTTGGCATCAACGATGGCGCCATCGAGAAGATCTCAGGTTTGAACAAGCTGCAGGGGAAAGACCTCACCCAGTACAGCCTGGAGCCACTGCTGATTACTTCGCTGGAAAACCAGCAACGTTCCAAGCGGCAGGTGGTGCAGTACAAGGAAATTCCCAAAGTGCTTGTGGACGCGGTGCTGGCAATCGAAGACCGGCGTTTCTTCCAGCACGGAGGGGTCAATTTCTTCCGGCTTGTGGAGGCGGCATTCATCGATCTGCGGGGCGGAAGCCGCAGGCAGGGTGGCTCGACGATCACCATGCAGGTGGCGCGCGCTTTTTTTCTCAATCGTGAAAAGACGATCAAGCGCAAGCTGTCGGAGATCCTGATATCCATTGAATTGGAACAGAAGCTCAGCAAACAGCAGCTCTTTGAGCTTTATTCCAACATGGTCGATCTGGGGCAGCGCGGGTCATTCACCATCAGCGGATTCGCCGAGGCTTCGCGCGCCTACTTCAACAAGGACCTGCAGAGTCTTACGCTGCCAGAGGCCGCGCTGCTGGCCGGAATGGTGCAGGCTCCGAGCTATCTCAATCCATACCGCCATCCGGCACGCGCCCTGGAGCGCCGCAACCTGGTGATCGAGTCCATGGTTGAGACGGGAGCCATCAGCCGGGAGCAGGCGCAACGAGCCGAGGCAACGCCTTTAAAGTTAACGGCCCCCAATGTGGAGGCCAGCGATGCTCCTTACTTTATCGACCTGGTGAAGGACTCCGTAACCAGCCGTTACAGTGAACGCGACCTGGCGGAAAATTCGTTCCGCATCTATACCACCCTCGATCCGGATTTGCAGCGCGAAGCCGCCGAGGCGGTGCAGGTGGGGCTGAAGCAGGTGGATGAGCAGATCACCAAACTTCGCACGCGGCGGGTGAAGACCGGAAGCGGCAAGGGCGCAAAAACAGAAGTCCGTGTGCTGGATGGACCGGTGGCGCAAGTAGCGCTGATTGCCATGGATCCCGGCACGGGAGAGGTGCTGGCACTGGTGGGCGGCCGCAATTACGGCATGAGCCAGTTGAATCACGCGGTCGCCAAACGGCCTACCGGTTCCGTATTCAAGCCGTTCGTCTATGCGACGGCGATGAACACGGCCATCGCTGGAGGCCAGGGCACGGTGTGGACACCGGCCTCGATGGTGGAAGATGCTCCCACCACCTTCACCTACGGCGACCAGATTTACGAACCAAGGAATTACAAGGACGAGTACAACGGCATGGTGAGTGCGCGCTTTGCGCTCGCCCACTCGCTCAATAATGCCACCGTCAAACTGGCGGAAGAGGTCGGATACGACAACGTAGCGACACTGGCACGCGCCGCCGGACTCACCGGTGTGAAGGCCACACCCGCCATGGCCCTCGGGGCCTACGACGCTACGCCCCTGGATGTGGCCTCGGCCTACACCGTGTTCGCCAATTCGGGTACGCGGGTATCGCCCACGCTCATCACCGCACTTCGCGATGCCAATGGAAATCCCATCGAAACCGCGCGACCCGACAAGAGTCCCGTTCTCGATCCGCGCGTTGCCGCCGTAATGACCAGCATGATGGAAGGGGTCATGAATAACGGCACGGGAGCCGGGGTGCGGTCGATGGGCTTCACCGCTCCGGCAGCGGGAAAGACCGGAACATCCCATGACGGCTGGTTTGCTGGCTACACTTCCAACCTGCTGTGCATTGTCTGGGTGGGATTCGACGACTACAGCGACCTGCGCCTGAGCGGTGCTTCTTCCGCGGCGCCGATCTGGGGCGAGTTCATGAAGCACGCGGTCAAGCTGCCGCAGTACTCGGACGCAAAGGCGTTTGCGGAGCCCGCAGGGGTCGTGGACATAGTTCTGGATAAGGCGACGAACCGGCTGGCAACGGCCTCCTGTCCCGATTCCTATACGGCGGCATTTATTGAAGGCACCCAGCCGAGTGAAACCTGCGACCAGGTTCCGCATGAGCAGAAGGGGTTCTTCTCGCGGATTTTAGGAATCGGAGGCTCGGCGCCACCGGCGGCACCCACGCCCGTCCCCATCCGCGGCGCGCCGGCCAGCGCCGCCACGGGGCAACCGGCTGGCAAGCAGGCAGCCCCCACGGCAACCCAGCCGGCCGAGGATACCAACAAGAAGAAGGGCATTTTCGGCAAGATTGTCGGTATTTTCAAAGACGAGCCGAAGGAAAATACCAATCAGCATTAGACCATCTCTGCGAAACAGCGCAGGCATTGCCAGCAATGCTGGTATAGGATTCGCAGCACAGGGCCCGAAGCCAATGATTTTTGGTGTCTAATGTGATCTGGGAGGCTGGCATGAATCTCCCCGCCTGGAGAAGCTCGAGTATGGCAGTGCTCCTTTCACTGCCCATGCTTATTCCGGCTGTTCCCGCGTCTGGCCTAAGGCTGGCGGCGCAGCAGGAAGCCTCAAGTAGTTCCGCTCCCGAGCCGCAAGTTGCCGAACCCTCGCCACCCCCGGGGGAACCGATTTCCGCCGGACAGATGGCTGCAGAACCCCGTTCCGCCTTGCAATGGGAGGCGCGTGGAGACGCGCTGCGCGGAGAGAAGCTCTACCCCGAAGCGGAAGCGGCTTTCAATGAGGCCCTGAAGCGCTCTCCCGGAAAAAACGCCGTGCTCCACAACAAAATTGGCATTACACAATTGCAAATGAGCCGGTATACGGAGGCGAGGAAGAGCTTCGAACTCGCCATCAAGGCCAACAAGGCTTTTGCCGAGGCCCACAATAATCTCGGCGTGATTCACTATATCCAGAAAAAATACAGGCGCTCAGAGAAACAGTACCGCCGGGCGCTTGCGCTCAACAATGCCTCCGCTTCGGTTCATAACAACCTTGCCACCGCGTATTTCGCGGAGAAGAAATTCGATGAGGCAATGGTTGAGTACCAGCGCGCGATGGAGTTGGACCCTGAAATCTTTGAACGGCACTCCCGGTTCGGAGTCGCGGCGCAGATGTCTTCGCCCGAGGACCGCGCCACCTTCGACTATGTTCTGGCAAAGATGTACGCCAAGAACGGCAACACGGAACGCGCCCTGCAGCAGTTGAAGAAGGCACTGGAAGACGGCTACAAGGAAATCGGCAAGGTCTACCAGGACGAGGAGTTCACCCAACTGCGCAAGGACCCGCGATTTGGGGAGCTGATGTCTTCGCAACCGGTGGCAATCCCGGAATAGCCGGTGGCATCCGGAATAGAAGCCGGTAACGCCGTTACGGGTGTGGTTTGGCGGGAATGCGATCTTCCAGATATTCCCGGATGACCTCTTCGAGCCTGCCCTGTGCGCTCAGAATAAATTCCACTGCATCCCGTGCCGCTCCCTGCCCTCCGCCGTGGGGGGTAACGTAGTGGGCGCAGTCCAGTACCTCCTTGCGCGCATTGGGGACAGCGATGGCAAGCCCGCAGCGGCGCATGACCGGAAGGTCAATGATGTCGTCGCCCACATAAGCAGCCTGATCTGCCTGGAGCTTTTCCTTGCGAAGGATTTGCTCGAAGGCGGCAAGCTTGTCGGAAATGCCCTGGTGAACGTGATCGACCCTGAGGTCGCGGGCACGCAAGGCAACCGTTTCCGAAATTCGTTTGGTAATCAGGCCGGTCTGGATGCCGCCGAGACGGGCAAGGGAGATTGCGGTTCCGTCGTGGGCATTGAATCCCTTGGCTTCCATCATGCTTTGGCTATGGATGGCGTAGCCGCCGGAATCCGCCAGCTCTCCGGTTTGCGAGTTCATGGTGCGCTCGGAGCGGGCGGGCGAGGGAAAGAGCCAGATGGTGCCGTCGGTTAGAACACCATCGACATCAAAGAGCAGAAGCTTGATCTTGGCGGCGCGCTCTTCCGCGCTTGCCGTGCCTTGAACCATTGCCATGCGGGGATTCTAACAAACCAGTTTCGAGAAGACGGCCAGCACATCAAGCCAGTCGAAATATCAGAGTCCGCCGGGCACGAACTCTTCCACGTTCAGTTCCAGCACGGCGCGGCACGATCCGCAAAGCAGCAGGGGGCGTGGACCGGCAACGCTCAACACGGCAATTTTGAGGCTATCGCACAGGGCGCATCCCGTGGTGGGATCTCCGGAAGGAGGTTCTTCTGCCTCCACGGCTGCGTGATGATCAAACTTCCCTGTTTTTGTGGTATTCAACTCAAAAGTACTACGGCAATCGCCACATACGTGATTGAAGCAGCACTTCGGCTCACACGAGTAGACAACCTCGAAGCTTCCGCATTGCGGACAGGAAATAATGTCTTTCAGAGTGGCAGGCACTACGGGGATTCTAATCAGGCGCAACAACAAAGCACAAATCCGGGGGTTTAATTGCAGTAATATGCCGGGGGTGGAACCGGGTGCTGCCAGCGGTAGCCCGGTGGCTGGAATGACAATGCGTTCTTATGTTCAAGTCGCGCTGCTGGTGATGGCGGCAACCTTTGCGCCCGCGCAGGTGCAGAGCCCTTCCGGAACGAATGCGCAGCCTGCCGGGGCGGCGGAGCCGCTGGAAGCAATCGTCCCCGCTCCCGTGAAACAACCGGCTGCCAAAACCCCGGCAACCCCGGCAACCAAAGAAAAGCCGCGGCAGAAAGCACCCAAGCAGCAGGCGGAAAATCCCGCAGTGGCCGTGGCCCGCGATCTGCTGGAACGCAGCTATGGGATGGGCAGCCTTCTTACACCCGAGGCGCGGGCCAAAATTCTTCCGCGGCAGATTCAGGTGGCGGGCATGATCGATCCCGACCTTGCCGTGAAGTGGGCGGAAGACGCCCTGCAATTTGCCCAGGAACTTACCCCCGGCGCCGACCGGGCGGCAATCTATGGCAGCGCAATTCCAGCGCTGGTGGAGAAAGACCCGGAGCTGGCGCTGGAAATCTTTCAGTCGTTGCCGCCAGAGGATTCTCCGGCCTCCTCCGCCGGCAACGCGGCCACGCCCTTCAGTCCCGTGCGGAGACTTTTCTCCGCCATTGTGCAAAAGAAGGGGGCCGAGGGAATTGCGATGATCCGCCAGCAGGCGCAGAGGCTGGCGCAGACTTCGTATTATCCCTACTCCGCGGTGATGGGTTCCTTTAATCAGCTCAGGTCCGACGACGGCACCACGCGTGAAGAAATCTTTTCCGAGGCCCTAGCGGCCTATAGCCAAAGCTCACGGTCGGCTGCCAGCGATAACGATTTTGCCCTCATGATTTTTCAGGAGTCTCCGCGCACGGCACGCCCCCTGGTGAAGGCGGCGCTGAACGGGCTAGCGGTTAACCTGCTGGCGCGCGCGGATCAGGAGGACCAGGCCGGATCTTCCACGACCACATCCGCGACGGCAACAACCGCCAGCAGCCAGGGATCGGCGGACAGGCTGCTGCTTCGCCTGCAGCCCATGATGGCGAAATACGATCCCGAGCTCAACCAACATATTCTGGAAGCCAGGCCTTCGCTTGCGCGTGGCGGACCGTCTTCGTCCTATCCGCCGCCGATGCGGCAGCCTCCGGGAGCCGGCACCGGCGATTCCAGCCGGGGGGTAGATGCGCTCTCCGCCAGTCCGAATCTCCAGTCGTATGCACAATACAGCCAGGCGCGCCGCAACCCGTCGCAGGCGATCGCTTCCAGCCAGTCCCTTACGGACCCGCTGGCTCGAACTCTAACCCTGGTGGGAGCGGCTTCCGGTCTGGCGGGCAAAGATCGCGCAACGGCAACTTCGGCGTTGGAAGAAGCGGTTCGCGCGGCGGCAGACATAAAAGACCCGGCACAGCAGTTGCAGGCAGCAACCGCAATTGCCTCGGCAACAGGTCCGATTCAGAGCACGTCTCTTTTGCGAAGCGCTTTAGAAAGCGGATTTAATGCCATGGAAACGATTCAGCAGAGCGGCGCTGACGACGATTCCCGGTCCACGTCCAACTTACAGCGGCTGATCCGCTCCGGGTTCCAGCAGGATGCTCCCCTGGCGCTCTCGTTTATCGAACAGGTGCGGGCTCCCGAACTCAAGGCCGGGTTGCTGATCGATGCCGCACAGAGTGCGCTGCGAGGGCAGCGGCGTGGAGGACCGATGAACTTTCCCGGTCCCGGTGGGCCGCCCGAGTAGTAACGCGATCAGGCCGCGCGCTCAGCAAGCTGGCCGAGGATGTGCTGGCCCAGCGTCTGCAAAAGGCCGTAGGCCCGCTGATATTCCAGAAACAGGCGATTCAGTTCGAGCGACTGCTCCGGCGCAAGTTTAGCCCGCAACAGCATGTCCCGAACGTTGACGGGATTGGGGAGAAGGGCTTCTTCCCGCAGCTCATCGAGTGCGGTGACGGGATCGTAGTGATACATAACATCCCTCGCGTTCTTGTGTGATTTCTTTTCGGATGGATCCGTTCCAGATTACTCCCGCCACGGAACACAGACAACCGTCCGCGCACCCGCCGCGTTAGACCATCTGCATGCCCCAAAGATCGTGCAGATGCAAAATTCCCTGGAGTACGCCCTTCCCGTCAATGACAGGTAAAGCGGTAATCTTTTTTTGCTCCATGATGTTCAGTGCCGCCGTGGCGAACTCATCCGGCGCAATGCTGATGGGCGACCGGGTCATGCACTCGCCCGCAGTGAGGTCCATGACCTCCTTGCCGCGACGCTCCAGCAGACGGCGGAGATCGCCATCACTGATGATGCCGACCAGTACGTTTCCCTCGACAACCGCAGCCATGCCCAGCCCTTTGCGCGACATCTCGTAAATCACCTGCGGCATACCCGTACCGGGGGCAACACCGGGGATGGATTCGCCGGTGTGCATGAGGCTCGATACGCGGGCCAGTTTCTTTCCCAACTTGCCTCCGGGGTGGAGGTCGGCAAAGTCATTTTCCTTGAAGCCGCGCTTCTCCATGACGGCCACGGCCAGCGCGTCGCCCAGGGCGAGCATGACGGTGGTGGAAGTGGTGGGCGCCAGCCCCAGCGGGCATGCCTCCTGGGAGACGGAACAATCGAGCACGACATCGGCGGCCTGCGCCAGAGTGGATAAAGGCGCCGCCTCCGGTTCGCCAGTGGTGTGGCAGGTCATGGCGACCAGGGGAACACCGAGGCGCTTGATGGCCGGCAGCAGTTCGAGAATCTCCTCGGTTTCGCCGCTGTAAGAGAGGGCAAGAACCATGTCTCCCCGGACGATCATTCCTAAATCTCCATGCACCGCCTCGGCGGGATGAAGAAAAAAAGCAGGGGTGCCAGTGGAAGAGAGCGTTGAGGCGATTTTGCGCGAGACAAGACCGCTCTTCCCCATGCCGGTGACGACGACCCTGCCGCGGCAGTCGAACAACTGGTCAACCGCGCGGCAAAAGCCAGCCGCCATGGGGCCAGCGATACGCTCCGCCAGCTGGCGCAGGGCATCGGCTTCCATACGAACAACATTTTCGCCGGATCGATTCACGTGTCTTCTAATCAAGAGTCAATAATCAAGAGTCAACAAATAATCGAGAATCAACAAATAGACTGGGGAAGCAGACTGATGTTAGCAAATCCGGCTCCCTAAAGACTGGAATGGGCGCTTCCACGCTGCCACCTTCCGGGAGAATCATAATTCAACCTGTGATTTGAACAGGCCCCTGATGTATCCTGCGTTTTTGCCAGCAGGTCTGCTTTCCAATAAGAGGGGGATTGCGGAGCTTGGCGGGAAATTCGGAGATCAATACCAAGGCCCGGATTTTTATTGGCGCAACGGCCACGATAGGAACAGTGGCCATGGTTGCCGCGTTTCAAAACTTCCAACTGCAACATCCTTTTCTCTTTTTCATTGTGCTCATCATTGCCCTGCTCACCTCGGGCATGAAAGTCGTTGTGCCGGGAATCAACGGCACAATGAGCGTCACCTTCCTGTTTGTGTTGCTCGGCTGCCTTGAATTCTCGCTTGCCGAGACCATGTTCCTGGGATGCGCCGCAACCCTGACCCAATGCTTCTGGAAGATGAACCGTCCGGCAAAACCGGTGCGTGTGCTGTTCAATGTGGTGAGCATGATGGCCCCAGCCGTGTATGCCACGCATACGGCATTCCACGCCGCGGGGCGCCTGTCGCAAGGCAGTCTGGCACTGATGATGCTGGCGGCTACCTGCGCATTTTTTCTGGCGAATACCCTTCCCATCGCCCTCGTCATTTCACTGGTGGAAGAACGGCACTTCAGCACGACATGGAAGCAGTACTACTTCTGGACATTTCCGCTCTATCTGGCGGGAGCCGGGCTGGTGGCCTTTGTCCACATGGTGAAAGGCATCGCTGGATGGAAGGCAACGCTGCTGGTGCTGCCGGTGGTGTATTGGGTCTATCGGTCCTACCGTCTCTACGTGGGGAAGCTCGAGAATGAGAAAAGACACGTGGAGGAAATGGCCGCCATCCATTTGCGAACGGTGGAGGCGCTCGCGCTTGCGATTGACGCAAAAGACCACACGACACACGATCATCTCCGCCGCGTGCGGGTTTACGCCCTCGGCGTCGCCCGCGAGTTGCAGCTTCCAGAGCCGGAGGTGGAGGCCCTGAAGGCTGCGTCAATGCTGCACGACATTGGTAAGCTCGCCGTGCCCGAGCACATCATCAGCAAGCCCGGACGCCTCACCCCGGAAGAGTTCGAGAAGATGCAGATTCATCCCATCATCGGTGCGGAAATTCTCGACCGGGTGAAATTTCCCTACCCGGTGGTTCCCATCGTCCGTTCCCACCACGAGAAATGGGATGGCACGGGACATCCCGATGGACTCAAAGGAGAGGAAATTCCCCTGGGATCGCGAATTCTGGCGGCGGTGGATTGCCTGGACGCACTGGCCTCCGACCGGCAATACCGGCGCGCCCTGCCGCTGGACGAGGCCATGGAATACGTTGCGAACCTGGCCGGGAAAGACTTCGATCCCACGGTGGTTAAGATTCTGCAAAAGCGCTATCTGGATTTGGAGCAGGAGGCCCGAAGCGAAAAGCCGGCGGAAGAAACAGCTTCGCACGGCCCACTGCAATTGCGGAGCGCCACCCCGGGCAGCGGCTTTGAGCGCGAAACAAGCGATGAGGCGGCACAGGGAAAAGAGATCGACTTCCTCAATACCATCGCTTCCGCCCGGCAAGAGGCGCAGATATTGTTTGAGTTAACCCATGAGCTGGGCAACTCGCTCAGTCTTGACGAAACTTTGTCTCTGGCTTCGGCCCGACTGCGGAAGCTTGTCCCGTTCGATGCCATCGCTGTGTGGATTCGCGAGAACGATGTGCTGATACCGCGGCACGTCAATGGAGACAACTTTCGATTGCTTTCTTCCCTCGAAATCCCGATGGGACAGGGCCTCTCCGGCTGGGTAACCCAGAATAATCAGACGATTCTGAACGGCAATCCGGCGGTGGAATCCAGCTATCTTGAAGACTCTTCCCGAGCGAGCACCCTGAAGTCGGCGCTCTCGGTGCCGCTGGAGGGTGTAGCCGGGACCATAGGATCACTGACGCTCTACCGCTCCGAAAGCGATGGCTTCAGCCGCGATAATTTACGAATACTGCTGGCAATCAGCTCTAAGGTGGCGCTCTCCATTGAGAACGCGATGAAGTACCAGGAAGCACAAGGGTCGATTGCAACCGACCCTCTCACGGGCCTGCCCAACGCTCATTCGTTGTTCCTTCACCTCGACCGGGAGATCATCCGCTGCGAACGAACCAATGCCGGACTGGCAGTGATTGCCTGCGATCTCAACGGATTCAAGACGATCAACGAGCGCTTTGGCCATTCCGAAGGGGATGGATTCCTGCGCACCTTCTCCGCTCGCATGAAGGAAAGCTGCCGCGAGTATGACTACGTGGCCCGCATGGGTGGTGATGAGTTTGTGATTGTCATCCCGGGACTCACGCAGAATGGAGCCTTCGATAAAGCTGTCCGGCTCAATGAATGCGTTCTCCACGCCAGCCGGCATCTCTCCGGAGCGGCCAGTCTCTCACTGGCGATCGGAACTGCGTTTTACCGCGAGGATGGAATGGAGGCGGAGCAATTGCTCGCCAATGCCGACCGCAGAATGTACCTCGACAAAGCCTTGCGGCATAGGCGCGAAGGACGGTTGAGCGGGCTTGCATTGGCGAATCCGGCTTCCATGCATTAGAAGACTGCATTAAAAGCAGCGAAGAGTAACTGGAACCTGTAAGACAGGTCATGAAAAAGCGGCTGATTCATCACGCAATTTGCGCTGTTGTAATCGTACTTCTGGGTGGATTCCTTACCGCGTTCATGGTCAGGTCGGCGCCCGGATTTGAAACCGATGCGGAGCAGCTCGATCCCCGCCTCACGCCGCAAAGCGTATATGCGCTGCGGGCGGAACGGACCCGGCAACGCAACCCGGTCCACTTATATCTCCAACTTTTAGGCAACGCGGCTCATGGCGACCTGGGCGAGTCGCAGCTCTACCGGCGTCCGGTACGGCAGCTGATCGGTGAGAGAATTTCCACGACCGCGGAGTTGACCGGCATGGGCCTGCTGGAGGCATGGGTGCTGGGACTTGCCTTGCCGGCGGCCACGCTGATCTTCCGCTCCAGGGCTTACATTCTTCTTGCAGGCTCAATCAGCAGCCTCGCCATTTGCATACCGGCGGCGATGCTGGCAATCCTGTTTGCCGCAACCCAGGCACCGGCTTCCATGGCTGTAGCGCTGGTGGTCTTTCCGAAGTTATTTGTTTACATCCGCAACCTCTGCCAGCAGAGCTACCGCATGCCGCATGTACTCATGGCGCGCGCCAAGGGAGCGGGCATGGTGCGCGTGCTGGTGTTTCACATCTGGCCGGTGACCGGCGGACAGATCGTGGCGCTTGCGGGCGTTTCGGTAAGCCTCGCAATCGGTGCGGCAATTCCGGTGGAATCGCTGATGGGAATCCCGGGCATTGGACAACTGGCCTGGCAAGCGGCGCTGGGACGGGATTTGCCCACGCTCGTTATTCTCACCATTCTGGTTGCCACCGCCACCGTGGCCGCAAATGCGGCTTCGGACCTTCTAAATACAGCCCTGGGCCAACCACGATGAATCGACTCCGCCGCTATGCCGCCACCGCTCTGCTCATGATTTTTCTGTGCAGCATGGGCGCGGAGTTTTTGGCTCCGGCTCACTATGCCTTTCAGTTTCGCAATGAGCCCAACGCTCCGCCTTCTTCGGCTCATTTGCTGGGCACCGACGCGCTGGGCCGCGACCGTCTTTCCCGGGTGATCTACGGTGCGCGGGTATCGCTGCTTCTGGCCCCCGCCGCGGCGCTCGTGAGCTCCTTGGCGGCGTTGATGATAGGCGGCGCAGCCGGACTGGCGGGCGGCATTTGGCAACGCATGACAGTCGCCGGGCTGGACCTGATGCTGTCCCTGCCGTGGTTGTTTCTATTGATCACAGTGCGGGCGATGCTTCCATTGAATCTTCCACCAGGCCGCTCCGCCGTTGTGACCTTTGCCCTGCTGGGGCTGCTGGGATGGGCCGGATGTGCACGCATTGTCTGCACAGGAACGCGCTCGATCCTCGCCTCGGGATTCGTGTTGCAGGCGCGAGCGTGGGGCATGGGCAACTTCAGGCTGCTGGTGACGCAGTTACTCCCCAACCTCGCGCCCGCCATGCTGGCGCAGTTCTGGGTTTCCATCCCTGTTTTCATACTGGCAGAGGCCAATCTTGGAATCCTGGGTCTGGGAGTCTCCGAGCCTCTGCCATCGTGGGGAAGCCTGCTGCGCGAATTGCAGGACATCACCATGTTTCACGCTGAATTATGGAAGCTGGCTCCGCTGCTGCTTCTGTTTGCCGTAGTCGCAGCGTTTCAAACTCTACTTTCTTCCGAAGAGGCCCCCCAGTGAAACGCCAGAAATGCCCGTTATTCCTGCCCATCCTTCTTCTGCTTGCTCTTCTACTCGCTCCGGGGATCGCCGTGCTCTCCCTCCCGGCATTTGCGGAGGGTGGCGGACAGCTGCGAATGTGCCTGCACTCGGAGCCCAAGACATTCAATCCTCTTCTGGTTGCCGACGACGCCTCGGAAACCGTGCGCTATCTGACGGGAGGGTTTCTGCTCAGAGTGAACCGGCAAACCCAGTCGCTCGAACCGCAGCTCGCAACCGGTTGGAAGGTAAGCCAGGATGGCCGCAGAATTACGTTCTTCTTGCGCCGGGGGATTTTATTTTCTGACGGCACGCCCTTTTCGGCGGCAGACGTGGCCGCAACCGTGCAGCAGATGATGGACCCTGCGCTCCACACTCCCACGGGAGACTCCTTCCGGTCCGGAGAAGGCAAGGTGATAACCCGCGTGCTCTCACCGGCGGAGGTTGCCATTGAATTTCCGTATCCCGTGGCCGGGCTCGACCGCTTGTTCGATCAGGTGGCGATTCTGCCGGCAAATTCCCTCAAAAAAGAGATGGCGGTGCTGGGACCCTTCTTCGTTTCGGAACACAAACCCGGCTCGCATCTTGTCCTGACGCGAAATCCGAACTATTGGAAAAAAGACGCCCACGGGCGAGCACTCCCTTACCTGGATTCGATCCGCCTGGAGATTCAGCCGAACCGCGACCTTGAGTTCCTGCAATTTCAGCGGGGGGAAATCGACCTGATTAACGCAATTGACGCAGAACATTTCGACCGCCTTGCGAAAAGCGCTCCCGGGGCCGCGCACGATATGGGTCCCTCTCTCGACACCGAACAGCTTTGGTTTAATCAGAGGCCGAGCGCACCCATTGCGCCCTATAAACGCGCTTGGTTCCGCTCGCAAGCCTTCCGGGTGGCGATTTCCGAAGCCATCAACCGTGCGGACCTGGCGCGGGTGGTTTATAGCTCTCACGCCCAGCCCGCTCACGGACCGGTCTCCCCGGCGAACAAGCTCTGGTTCAATTCAACCTTGCCTGCGCTTGCCTATTCGCCCGCCAGCGCTCTGCGCCGCCTGCAGCAGGACGGTTTCCGGCTCCAGAACGGTGTGCTCCACGACCGCAACGGCAACAGCGTTGAGTTTTCCATCGTCACCAACTCCGGAAATCAGAGCCGCGAACGCATGGCCGCGATGATTCAGCAGGACCTGTCTGCCATTGGAGTCAAGGTGAACATCGCAACGCTCGACTTCCCCTCGCTCATTGAGCGCTTCGCGCAGACCTTTGATTACGAGGCTTGTCTGCTGGGCATGGTGAATGTCGATCTGGACCCCAATGCACAGATGAGCGTCTGGCTCAGTTCGGGCGACAATCATCAGTGGAATCCGGCACAATCGAAGCCTGAAACGGAGTGGGAGGCAGAGATCGACCGGCTGATGAGGGCGCAGTCCTCTGCTTTAGATAACAAGGTGCGCAAAACCTACTTCGACCGCGTGCAGAGGATCGCCGCCGAACAAGCCCCTTTCCTCTATCTGATCAACAAAAACGCCCTGGCGGCAATTTCCCCCAGGATCAGCGGCGGCCAGCCTGCTGCCCTGCGCCCGGAAACTTACTGGAATATCGAGCAGCTTTCCCTCCAATCCAATGGCGCGGAGAGGAAGAGGTGATCCCGGGACATCCACTGCTTTCGACGCGGCTCTCGGCTGGATATCCCACCAAGCCCAACGTGCTGCGTGAGCTATCGCTGGAGATCAACGCTGGCGAAATTCTCGGACTGGTGGGGCAGAGCGGCTCCGGCAAAAGCACCCTTGCACTGAGCATCCTGCGGCTTTTGGACCATAAGGGCGGAAAGACGCTGGGAAGTGTGCGCCTGCTCGGGCGCGAATTAATGGACCTGAGCGAGCGGGAGATGCGGCAGGTGCGTGGTAAAGAGATTGGACTGGTGCTGCAAAGTCCGGTGGCTTCCCTGAATCCGGCGCTGCGGATAGGGACACAACTCGCCGAAGCCTGGAAGGTTCACGCCAATGGATCAAAAGACGAATGCCAGCAACGGTTGCGGGAGACGATGCTGGAAGTCAGCCTGCCGCCAGAAGATGATTTTCTGCGGCGCTTCCCGTCGCAAATCAGCATGGGGCAGGCACAACGGGTTCTTATCGGCATGAGCCTGTTGCATCGTCCGGCGCTATTGGTTGCGGATGAACCAACCAGCGCGCTCGATGTGATTACGCAGGCAGAGATCATGGAGCTCTTCCGTGAACTCAACCGCAAGGGGGGAACCGGGATGCTTTTTATCTCCCACGACCTGCTGGCCGTGGCCAGTCTTT
>DASZRZ010000497.1:0-2804 GCA_035548935.1 Terriglobales bacterium | reverse complement strand
ATGTTCGATGGAGTTCGAATGCGTGCTGATGCAGCTGCTACTTCTCGCGCTCTACAACGAATTCCGGAGCCCAGAGCAGCGCACGCTTCACATCCGAGTCGGGAAAACTGCATATGGAATCGCGCGCCTGGCCGGCAAACTGAACCGCCTGATCCATGGCCGCCTTCACGGAGCCATACCGCTCCAGGAGCATGGTGATCTCCTGGTGGGTCACGCTGCGGAAGGCCCGCTCTTCCAGCACGGTATCGATCTTCTGGGCTTCCTGAGGCGTACAGCGCTCCAGCGCGTGTATCACCGACAGGGTTACCTTGCCCTCGCGCAAGTCGCTGCCGACGGGCTTCCCCAGCTTCTCTTCCGAAGCCGTAAGGTCGAGTAGATCGTCCACCAACTGGAACGCCATGCCAAGATTGCGCCCATAGGCGGCAAGCTTCTCCTCCTGCTCAGGAGTCGCCCCCGCGATAATGCCGCCCAGACGGGTACACACGGAAAACAGGCAGGCGGTCTTGCGCTCGATCAGCTCCAGATGCTCATGTTTGCCGATCCGCCGACCGAGGGTCTCGATCTGCATCAGCTCGCCCTCAACCATCATCTGGGTCAATTCAATCAGCACATCGAGAATGCGGAAATTTCTCTCTCCCAGGGCGGTCTTGAAGGCCTGCATATAAAGCCAGTCGCCCGCCAGCACGCATTTCGAGTTGCCCCAGCGGACATTCGCGGCGGCCTGCCCACGGCGGGTCTGGGCTTCGTCAATAATGTCGTCATGGACCAGCGTGGCGGTGTGGATAATCTCCACCACGGCCCCCAGCTGAATGCTGCTGCGTCCACTGTATCCGAGAAGCTTGGCCGACAGCAGGAGAAGCACCGGACGGATGCGCTTTCCTCCGCTGCCCCGCAAGTATTCCCCGATCTCGGTAATCACGCCTACCTTCGAGGCGGTATCGCGGCCAAATTCCCGCTCGATGGCGGCAAGATCGTCCCGTAGGAGATCGAAGACCTGCTTCGCATTGATGGCCGGCATGCTCAAAATGGATTTCATTCGGGATTCGGCTTCCAGTCAGCTCGACCGGTAATTCGTAAACTGCATATCAATTCCAAAATCCTGTTGGCGCAGCATGGCGATAACTTCCTGCAGGGAATCACGATCCTTGCCGCTCACCCTTACGGTATCGCCCTGAATCGAAGCCTGTACCTTCTTCTTGCTGTCTTTGATCTTTTTTACGATATCCCGCGCCTTCTCCATGGGGATTCCCTGCTGCAAGGTAACCCGCTGGCGGGCGGTGCCGCCAGCTGCCGGCTCTACCGTGCCGTAAATCAGGCCCTTCAACGGAACCCCTCTTTTCACCAGCTTGGCCTGCAAAATATCATTCACCGCTTTCAATTTGTAATCGTCCTTGGAGGAGAGAACGATCGCATCCTTGCCCTCGACCTTGATATCGGAGTTCGAATCTTTCAGGTCGAAACGCGTATGAACTTCTTTCAGCGCCATCTGGATCGCATTCTGCAACTCCTGCAAGTCGATGGTGCTGACGATATCGAATGAGTTTTCCGCCATAAAGACCTAAGTGTACGTGATGAACTCTTATCCGTCAGCCCGGAGACTTTGCCCGCCTGCCATCAGGGAAGGCGCGGACCCCTTCTTGCTCGAAAAAAAACGCTTAAAGTTCGCCGTGGTCGCCGCTCCCACCTCGTCCGGGTGAATGCCACGCAGCTCCGCAATGGCCGCCGCTGTTTGAGTCACAAAGGCAGGCTCATTGCGTTTACCCCGGTGGGGCACGGGAGCAAGAAAGGGAGAATCGGTTTCAATCAGAAATGATTCCAACGGCGCCTTGCGGGCCGCCTCCCGTATGTTCTCTGCTTTCGGGTAACTGACGTTCCCTGCAAAGGAAATCAGGAATCCCAAATCGAGGGCCGCCGTGGCATGCTGCCATTCTCCGGTGAAGCAATGCAGAATGCCTCCCAGACCTGTCCCGGCCCAATTCTCCCTGAGCAAGGGAAAAAGGTCATCCCAGGCATTGGTGCTGTTCGCCGAGGGCCGGCAATGGATCACAATCGGGAGCCGCGCCGCGGAAGAGACCTCCAGTTGCCGCAGAAACACACGCTGCTGCACATCACGGGGGGAGTGGTCGTAGTGGTAGTCCAGGCCAATCTCACCCACGGCGATCACACGCGGATGCCGTGCCAGGGCTTCCATGCGCCCATAAGCATCCTCGGTGGCAAGACGCGCCTCGTGGGGATGAATTCCCAGGGTGGCGTATATCTTTGGACGCTTCGACGGTTCTCCCTGCGAACGCTCGGGATCATAGCTCTCGGCAATCTGAACTCCGCAATCCAGCTCATCGGGACCGTTGCCGATCCCGACCGCGACGATTGCCTCCACTCCGGCCTGATAGGCGCGCTCCAGCACCTCGAGCCGGTCCTGTTCAAACTTGCTGCCATCCAGATGAGCGTGGGAGTCGATGTACATGTGCCTGAGCGATTATAGAAGAGTGCCCCGATCAGTCCGCTTTGAAAGCGCTATAAGCCGGAATCCGGCGAGGCAGAGCGCCGCCGCCGCTGAATCTCAGCCGCAAGATACGCCTTGATTCTGGAGTCCAAAGGAGCCTGCTGCACGATGTCCTGCAACAGCGCCGACGGCAGCGTCTGCGTAATACGCAACAGGTGGGCCAGCGGGGTCTTTTCATTTCTAAGGAGGGCTATGCCGATGTCGCGGCGCGGCGACCATCTGGAATGGCGGCACACAGCCAATACCAGGCTCTCCGTCGCCTGGGGCTTCGCGAGCGCCTTCACAATTCCCTCCTCATTCA
>DASZRZ010000496.1:0-4416 GCA_035548935.1 Terriglobales bacterium | reverse complement strand
GAACACATAGCGCCACGAAGGAACAACCGCAAGAAGCTGGGTGGCGATGATGGGTCCAAGGCCAAAGCCGAACAGGGCAAAGCCGCTCTGCTGCAAGCCCTGATTGAATCCGCGGCGCTTAGGCTCGGAGGCGGCCGCCGTGGCCGCAAAACTCGTGGGACAGTACGAACCCTCCATCAGCCCCATCATTCCACGGATGGCCAACAGGCCAAGAAATCCAGTGGCCAGCCCGGAAAGGCCGGACATCAAGGAAAAGAGCAGAATCGAGGGAATCAGGATCTTCCTGTGTCCGATGGTGTCGGAGAGCCTGCCACTGACGATGGCGAATACGCCCCATACCAGACCGAGAACACCGATCAGGTTCCCCAGTTCCCGGTAGCCCATGTTCAAGTCCTTCATCATGAAGGGGAACAGTGGAGCCATAATCCAGCGATCGAGCCCGACCAACCCGAATCCCAGACCGAGCAGTGTGACGGCTTTCCATTCGTAAGCCGTATCCCATGACTTCAACGACTTGGCCATTTTTTGCAATCCCCTCGCCCAATACAGACAGTCTTTGGCCCAAGCGCGCTAACGCGCCCGGGTGCCACGCTATTCTTAAATCTGGATATCCGGCGGAAACACTATCACAAATTCCGCCTTAATTGGTGCATTTGCTGGCAAAGTTATCGCCATCGATGCCCTGCGGGGCAGGCTTGCCGCCCGCCCCCGGCGGTTGACACCACTCACGGCGCAAGAGTAACTTAGCTTTTCATTTACCTGTACCTGCTGCTTTCCATTGAAACCTCAGCACACGAGCTAAACTCCCATGCGCAGTTTTGTTTACGACCAGGCACCTTCCCGCGTGATTTTTGGCGTGGGCTCCCTCGATCAGCTTTCCAAGGAAGTGGAGCGGCTGGGGGCGCGCCGCGCCATTGTGCTCTCCACGCCGGAACAGCGCGAGCAAGCCGAGATGGCTGCCAGGCAGCTGGGCGGCATGGCCGCCGGAATCTTTGCCGAGGCGGTAATGCACGTCCCGATTGAGACAGCCCGTGCCGCGCGCGAGGTAGCCAAAAAACTGGACGCCGATGCCTGCGTCGCCATCGGCGGAGGCTCCACCATCGGTCTGGGCAAGGCTATCGCCCTGGAGAGCGAGCTGCCTATTCTCGCCGTGCCAACCACCTACGCCGGTTCGGAGATGACGCCAATTTACGGAATCACCGAGGCCGGACTGAAAAAGACAGGGCGCGACCGCCGGGTGCTGCCCAAAACGGTGATCTACGATCCGAACCTCACCCTGAGCCTGCCCACCATGCTTTCCGGCACCTCGGGCATGAACGCCATCGCTCACTGCGTGGAGGCACTCTACGCACAGGACGCGAATCCCATCATCAGCCTGTATGCCGCCGAGGGAATTCGCGCACTGGCGCGGGCGCTGCCGGTGGTGGTGCGTGAACCCAAAAATCTGGAAGCGCGGGGCGATGCGTTATATGGAGCGTGGTTGGCGGGCGCATCTCTCGGTGCGGTGGGAATGTCCATCCACCACAAGCTCTGCCACACCCTGGGGGGAACCTTTAATCTGCCGCACGCGGAGGTTCATACCGTTGTGCTACCGCATGCCGCGGCCTTCAATCGCAACGCCGCGCCAGAGGCTATGCGGACCATCGCCGCCAGCCTGGGCTCCACGGATGCCGCGCAGGGTTTGTTTGATTTGGCCGTGAGTCTGGGGGCGCCCATTGCCCTCAAAGATATCGGGATGCCGCTCGACGGACTGGATAAAGCAGCGAAGCTGGCCACGGAAAACCCCTACTACAATCCGCGGCCCGTGGATTACGCCGGGGTGCGTGAACTTCTGCAGCACGCGTATCAGGGCGACCGGCCCTCGCTGTAAGGGCCGGCCCCGGGTCCAATCTTATTTCTTCTTCTGCTTTTCCTGTTCCTCGGCCTCTTTGCGCACATCGGCTGCCTGCGCGGAGTTGGGATACCAGTACTTCACATGGCAGTTCTCGCAAGCTACGTCGATGTCGTGTCCGGCGTCGAAGATTCCCTGCACATTCTTGGCATCGACCGCCTTCAGTGCTTCCATGGCGGCATCGTGCAGTCCGTGCGCCTTTTTGGTCCACTCCGCCCGGTCCTGGTTGATGAGCGGCTCAATCTGCTCGGGACCAAGCTCTTCCGAACCGTTGTTCAACATCTCTCCGGGCCGGGCCACATGGCGTCCGGGCATGATGAGCAGATTTGTGGCTTCAACCAGGGTAACCGCGCCTCGCCGCACCGCAGCCCACTCCTCGGGGGTACGTGGCTGCTTGTCTTCCTTGCCGGTTGCGGTGACATTGGTTGCCACGGATTCCCATATGATGTCCGCCGAAGGATCGACCATCGAATCCATCAGGTCACGGATGGTAGCGACCGGACGGTATTCAGCCTGCGGCTCCTGGCGTTTACATGTGACCGTGAACGACAACAGAATCATCAAACCAAGTGTTGAAGATAGCTTTCGCACAATGCACTCTCCTGGGCTGCGGGTGGTTCAGGAACCCAACCACATGGCCGCAATCTTCTCCGTAAAAACCGGTGCTTAAACACCAGCTCCAGGCGATGGAACCATCCTGATTTTGGAACCATCCAGAATTATGGAAACACCCGGAAATTGTTTGAAATTTGCCGGAAGCGATTGTACCTCACCGGCAGGCTTTCATCTGGCGGGGGCGCCGGTGAGTTCAATGCGTGTGCCCCAAGGGTCCACCAGGAATGCCACACCCTGCTCGCTTACGGGCCCGCTGCCAATCTGCCCCGCCGCACGAGGCTGCCGGATCAGTTGGAGACCCCGGGCTTGCAGCGCGCCGCAGATACCTTCGAAATCCCTTACGGCAAATCCAATGCGATCCATGGTGCGGCCCTCTGTGCCTGCCACCGGCCCCGCCGATTGCGAGAAGCTCAGATTGACTCCCGGCAAATCCGCCGTCTCAATGGAGCCGCGCCGTCCCGGCCTGGCGAGAAACGTCTCCACGTACCACGCCTTCATGGCATCCACCTCCGGGGTAAAAAAGTGGAAGTGATGAAAAGCGATTGGTGCCGTGGCGGCCTTGTTTTCCACGATCTCGACCTTGGCTCCATCGGGGCCCATGGTAAAGGCGATATGGGTCTTCTGATCGGGGTGAAACCAGACATCCTCCTGGACCTGGAATTTCGCGGGAATCTCTTCCCGGGTGACGATGGGATAGCCTGCCCGTCGGATTCTTTCGATTGTCGCGTGCGCATCGGGAACCTGGAATCCCAGGTGGTTGAGGATCGTACCCTTGGTGCCTCCGGTGGGTGGCTGTTCCTCCAGGAAAATCCTCATGCCGGGAAAATCCACCACCGGAGAGCCCTCGGCCTGCACGGCGGCGCCTCCCAGCGTTTCAACCAGAAACTTCATGTGCGCACCGGCGCTGGTCACGCGTAGATGCAAAAATCCGTGGGTAATTGAGTCTTCCTGGATACGGCTCGGGTTGGTTGGGGGGGAATTTTCCATATTCAGCTCTTGCGACGATTCCCCGCTGGACATAAGCTCTCCAGCGCAAAGATTGAAATTATAAGCATGGGCGGCCTGGTTGGATGCGTAACCGAACCTGCCCGCCCTCCGGTGCTTGCAGGACCGGCCTGCGAAGTTTTCTGTCCGGCTGACCCAAGTTTAGTCTAGAATTTCGAGTCTTTGCTTAAGTTCGAATCCTTGCTTCAGGACGATCCGATGCCTATGTTTTTCAGACAGCATACCTCCCGGTTAACGGCAAACCATACAGCCGCTCCCAATGTATCGCGCCGCAGCCTGACGAAATCAGCAGGTCTGCTGCTGGCGCTATTGGCGCTCGGCCTGTCTCCCCTGCCCTCTGCCGCGCAGACCGGGGCCAAAAATGGCGAGTGGCGTTACTACGCCGGGGACACGGCCAACACCCGCTACTCCCCGCTGGACCAGATCAACCGCGACAACGTCAAAAACCTGAAGGTCGCCTGGCGCTGGAAGACCGACAACTTTGGCCCGAATGCCGATTTCACTTTTGAATCCACGCCCTTGATGGTCAACGGTGTCCTCTACACCACGGCGGGATCCCGGCGCGATGTGGTGGCGATTGATCCAGCCAACGGCGAAACCCTGTGGATGTACCGGATGGATGAGGGCAAGAGAGGATTGAATGCCCCACGGCGGGGTCCGGGGCGCGGTATCGCTTACTGGACAGACGGAAAAGAGGAAAGCATCGTCTACATCACTCCCGGTTACCGCCTGGTCGCGCTGGATGCAAAGACCGGACGCCCGCGGCCTGAGTTCGGCGACAAAGGCGTGGTGGACCTGAAGAAGGAACTGGACCGCGACATCGACCTGGTGGAAGCCACCATCGGGGCCAGCTCTCCGCCCATCATTTCTCATGGCGTCATCGTGGTGGGCGCGGCGAATCTTTC
>DASZRZ010000495.1:0-5065 GCA_035548935.1 Terriglobales bacterium | reverse complement strand
GTCGTGTCGGCCCGGTCGTCGTCAACTCCATCAATTGTGAAGGCGTTCATTCGCGGACGTACCCCACCGATGGAGCCGCCCTCGCCCAGAACACCGGCCCCCTGGCTGGTCGTGTTGGGGAGCAGCAATGTCAGGTTCATGGCAGAGTTTCCCAGCCCCGGGTTCGGCATCTCGGAAACCGCGCGCGCTCCAAAATCGTAGGCGAGCTGCGATGTGCCACTGCCCACCACCTCCGCAACGGTTGGCACATCGAGCTGGGTGTCGAGGCCCGTAACTGCGAGTTGCGCATCGGCGCTCGTGAACCGGTTGGGAAGAACTTCCACGCCGAGCCGCTCATACTGCTGGAATCCCGCCGCAGTCACCCATACCGCGTAGCGGCCTGTGATCAGACTGGGAAACCAATAGACTCCCGCCGGGGTTGTGAAAGTGCTTCTGGATAAACCGCTCTCTTCGTTCCTGGCCTCGACCTTCGCCGAAGGAATAACCGCTCCCGAAGCGTCTGTGACCGTCCCGCGCAGGCTGCCTTCAGCCCTTTGCGCCATTGCGGTTGATGAGAAGGCAATCAGAAACGACAGTGCAAGATACTGCCAGTAGTTCAGCCTCATATCCCTTCACCTCAGGCAAGAGTGTCCGCATATAAAAAGGCGGCGAAGCAGAAAAGTGCTGCTTCGAAGGAGGGATCATAGCGACACAAAACTGGATTGGGGTTTAACAGCTGTGTACCTCTAAATTAATTTGGGGATGAAAATCTTCCGTCCTGCATATTGAGCCGCGAATCGCGGCATGGAAGGCCGGAACAATCGAATGCGAAATCGGAATGAAGTGTCCTACTCGATGCGGAAGGTGATTCCAGCGGTTATCCCAATCGGATAGCCCGGAGTTCCATGAATGCGGGAGACGATGGGAGCCGTGGGCGCAATCCGCGATTCCAGGTAGTTTTGCGTCTCGTAATAACGCTTGTTGTTCAGGTTGTCCACCGCAAGATTCAATTCGATTCCACGATGCACGGCTTTGGTGACGCTCAAATCCACCACATCGAGGCCGCTGGCGTGAATGGCGTCATCCAGGCCGTCGAGGCGGTATCCGCTTATGTGGCGATAGCGGAGCGAGGAATAAAATCCCCGCCAGCCCGCCAGAGTCAACCCCGCGTTTCCCACGGTATGCGGCGCATTGGTTACGTATTCCCGGGGAAGCGTCTGCCGGTAAAACGCGTTGGACACCTGCGTGAGACCGGCGTTGAAGGTGAGTCGGGAGGTAATCTCCACCGACGCCTTCGCTTCAAATCCATAGGAACGGCTTCGACCGGCAAACTCAATGCTTCCGTCGTCCGCTATATAAACTTGCTCATTGGAGCGGTCGATTAGAAACCAATCGGTCGAAAGCGATACCCTCCGGACCTTGTGGGAAGTGCCGATCTGATAAAAGTCCGTGGTTGAAATCTTCGGACCTGAAGGATATTGCACCACCCCTCGCGCATCCTGGCTTGAGATTCCGCGTCCATAGCTCGCATACAGGGTAATGGGAGTGCGAAGCGAGGGCCGGAATGCCAGATTCACCTTCGGCTGTAGCTCTCCCGCGCCTTCGATCTTTTCCCCCAGTGCTCCCACCCGGTCCTTAACGTCAAAGCGGAAATAATCGTAGCGAAGTCCAAAATCGGCATGCAGCCGCTGTCCTGCCATGTCGATGCCCTGCTGAAAATAAATGGCGCCGTTGGTCACATGGGCGTTGGAGAAACTGGTTACGTCGAAGGGCACACGGTCCCGTGTGCGTAACAGTCCCACATTGATCTGATTATCGTGGAAGTTGGACCCGATCGTGAGCAGGGCAATATTGCCCCGCAACCGCCAGGGATGCCGCCATTGCGCGTTCAACCCCTCCTGCAACCGGGAATCATGCTGTTGTATCTGGTCGCCATTCACGGGATCATTCAGGAAAAAGGTGAAGTCAGACCAGAGATCGAATAGAGACCGTCCCACAAAACCGTCAATCTTGATGGTATCGCCCGACGCCCACTCTTTCTGGAAGTAGGAAGCCAGCGTGCCGCTGTAAACCTTTCCCCCATTGAACGGATCGATAAAACCAAAGCGGTCCAGGGTGCCGGCCGCAACCTGGTCAAGAGGTATCTGTCCGGATGAATCGAATGTATTGCGGCCAAGATTCATCTTGAATCCCAGCGCCTGATGATCGTCGAAATGGAAGGTGTAGTTTCCCGTCAGATTATCCCGCCGGTAGCGGAGCGGGTTTAGAAATGGGCCGTCGGTTTTTGATCCCTCGTAGGACAAAAAACTATCCACGTTTTCCGCCCGGGGACTCCAGCCGATAAAAGTTCGCAGCGCTCCGAAGGAGCCTCCCTGAAATCGTGCGATCAAACGGTTTGGCAATCGCTCCACCAGGTGAATATGCACGACCCCAAGCCCGGAGAAGTCCCCGTACTCCGCGCTGAAGGGGCCGTTGAGAATATCGACATCCTTCACGAGCTCCGGAGAAAGACTCTTGAGCGCGCCCAGATATCCCTGCCCATGGCCTTGTGTGGACTGATTCTGCTGAACATCGTCCAGTAATACCTTGAGCCCGCCATTCACGCCGCCGTGGTCCAGGTTGTAGCCGAAACGGCGCACCTCAATGGACTTGCCGCCACCCTCGTGCTGGCCCGCGTTGATTCCCGAAGCCAGCGTATCCAGCAACTGGTCGTCCCGCGAGAAGAGCGTATTTTTGTAGATGGCGTCGTTGCGCCGGTCAATCCCCGGTTCGAGGCTGGTTGCGGTCACCACCACGCTTCGATTCACCGTGGCAATTACATATCGAACCTGAATCCGGACGTTGCTCCGATCCCTTGCGCTCACCATGAGAGCCGCCGGAACCAGATAGGGACCAGCCACCTCCATCATGGCATCTCCAGCGGGCAGCTCCATTTCGAACCGCCCCCGTTGATCTGTCACGGCCGTCTGGGTTTTGCCGCCGGCCCTGCCGGTCACCGTTGCTCCCGCCACCATTCCTTTTTTCTCGTCCATCACCACTCCGGAGATGGATTGCTCCCGAGACTGCTGCGCCTGAGCCAACCCGGCCAGGCACAAAATAAATGACAGAAAAGCCGTGGATCGCATATCAGGGTGAACGTTCCCCTTTCCAGGGCTCACATCCTCAATCGAAAAATGGAGGCGTGGCCGAGTGTTACGTTTTTATATTACGTAGCACCAAAAAAAGCCAGAGACTTCACCATGGCGGATTGTTCTTTTTTGGCAGATCGTTATTTTAGGATTTTTGGTCTTTAGGATTTGGGCCGGACGTGATGAACATGCCGCGCCGCTGCAGGGCTCATGCCGATTTCCTGTGTGGGCAGGGTTACAAAAAGTCCGCCGTGCTTCACGCCTTTCAGGCTCAGCAGTGAATCGGAAAGCTCGCGCACCTGCCGGGCTCTTCCCCGAAGCACAATCGCTTCCATGCAGTCGTCATGGCTGACGTGAACGTGCAGCACGGAAACCACAAGCTCCGGACTTTCATGCTGTATCTCCGCCATGCGCTCACTCAAATCCCTCGCATGATGGTCATAGACCAGCGTCAGGGTGGCAAGAACTTGCGCTTTATCGGGATGCCGCTCCAACTGCTGTCTCACCAGGGCATCCCTTATCAGATCGCGCAAAGCCTCGGAACGATTGAGATATCCCTGGCTCGCAATCAATTGGTCGAAGCTCTCGAGCAGGCTCTCCTCAATACTGACTCCGAATCGCGAAAGATCGCCCATTGCACTCTCCTGGTAAATTTGTAAAAACATGGCCATTCACAGGGGATCGTCGCGTTGACATCGGCAAACGTCATCCCTTGCGAAGAGCCGCTATCTCCTGATCATTCTCCCCTGGCTTGATGGTTGCCGCAGAAGAACCGGCGGTCGAGCGAAAAGTCTCCTGCTCCCACGAGCAGCAGAAATACGAGGCCAAGGAACATCGAGAAATCCGTTCTCGCCTCATGCAGCATGCTCCAAAACCCGTACTGATCCAACTTCGAAAGCGACAGCCCCCAATAGGCATGGCCCAGCAGCATGGGAATCTTAGTGGTGACAATTGCCGTCGAGATCACTACCAGCAGAGGAACCGCCGCCACGCGGGTCAGCAATCCCACTATCAGCAGCAGGCCGCATACGATCTCCACGGTTCCCACCAGTGACGCCATGCTGGCAGCCATGGGAATGCCGATCTTGGCAAACCGCCCGGCCCCGACCGAGGCGGGAAAAAGAAACTTCTGAATACCTTCCGAGACAAATACCCATCCCACAAGCAAACGGATCAGCACGACCGCTTTGTCGCTCGATACCCGGGCCATTTTCCCTCCTTGCAAATAACACTAAGCGCGTAGCAGGACTGCAGCCGTGCCTATGATTGCGCCCGCCGTAACCAGCCAAACCGAGTTAAGCCGGAACCTGATGAGCAGCACGGCGCTCGTCACTGCCAATGCCAGCGTAATCCAGTCGGATACCGCCGTGCGCGCCAGTTGAAAAGTCACCACACCCATGAGCGCCAGCGAAGAAACATTTACTCCATCGAGCAGCGCCCCGGCAATGGGGGAGCGGCGCAGGCGCGGCAGAAACGGCGCGCTAATCGCGACAAAGAAAAAGGCGGGCAGAAAAATTCCCAGGGTGGCGATCACCGCCCCTTGAAAACCACCGAGCACATATCCAACGAAGGTGGCGGTGGTGAAAACGGGTCCGGGAGTAACCTGCCCTACGGCCACCGCGTCCAGCAGCTGCTTCTGAGTTATCCATCCCATGCGCTCCACCAGCTCGGAGCGAAGAAACGCCACCAGAACATAGCCGCTGCCAAAGAGCACGGAACCAATTTTGGCGAATACAAGAAAGAGCGAGGAAAACGAGAACGGGATCGCAGCCGCGCCCACCGCCGCAGCCATGGATGGCGCCGCGCCGCTTAAAACCGGCGCTCCGTAAAGAGCCATTCCCGGAATGAAAGACAGGCGCCTCGAAGCCAGCACCCAGCCGCCCACTGCCAGCAGTCCGCCTCCTGCCAGGACAGCGAGTTCATTCACCCCTGCGGCCGTGAAAACAACCGCCGCAACT
>DASZRZ010000494.1:0-1729 GCA_035548935.1 Terriglobales bacterium | reverse complement strand
CAGGAAATTCACCTGGCCGTAAAACTCCATTTTGGAGATCGTGAACAAATCCCACGGCAGAGTCAGCAGGGGCAGCGTGTCGGGCGAGAACAAGCCCTGATATCCGATGTTGTGAATGGTGAAGATGGTGGAGGCCAGATGAAACGCCGGGTCGTCCGTGTAAAGGGTGCGAAGCAGCACCGGAATCAGCGCCGCCTGCCAGTCGTGGCAGTGGAATATGTCGGGAACTCCAAGAATTTTTGTGGCTTCCAGCACAGCCCGGCTGTAGAGGGCGAAGCGCTCCGCATTGTCGCGGTAATCCGCCAGGGGCGTTCCATAAAGGCCCTCGCGATCAAAGTAGGGCGGGTAATCGATGAAGTAGAATTGCACTCCCGAGTGAACGCCGCCATCGAGTACCGAACAGAAACGGTACTGGTCGTCGAAAGGCACGGTAATGCTGGGGATGGCCACCCTGGCTTCACGGAGCACAGTCTGGCGGTATTTCGGAAGGTAGACTGTTACCTTGTGACCCAGATCGGCCAGCGCCAGCGGCAGGGATCCGACAACATCCGCCAGCCCTCCGGTCTTCGAAAACGGCACACACTCGGAGGCGGCGAACACCACATGCACGCGAAATTCCTCCCCTGGGGTTTTACTGGATTGCTTTGCAAAACGTCGAGCGCCGGTAGGGACGCCGCTTTTGCCATCCCCTATCCGGTGTTCTATCTGGTCTTCTAATAAACGACGCGAAAGGTGAGTCTAAATGGCGGCTGGAAAAAGGGTCAACGCTGGCAAAGCCCAACCGGAGCCTGCCCGGAAGAACCTTACAGTACAGCGGCCCAAGCTGGGCCAGAATTTTCTTTCGGACGAAGCTGCCGCAATCCGCATTGTGAAAGCTCTCGGCGACACCTCCACCCGCACGGTGCTTGAGATCGGTCCCGGAAAAGGCGTGCTCACCGGCCTGCTCGCGCAAGGGGCCTCGCGGCTCATCGCCATAGAGCTTGATCGCGTGCTCGCCGCCCAGCTGCGGATGAATTTTTCCACCTATCCCAACGTCGAGATCATCGAAGGCGACGTCCTCTCCATCGACCTGGAAACGGTCTTCCGGCGGCGGCCCGGACCGCTCTCCCTGATGGAACCGCCCAGCCTTGAGCGGGTGCGGGTGATAGGAAATATTCCGTACTACATTACGTCCGGCATTCTATTGCACCTTTTTACCTTTCATCGCGTGATTGAGTCCGTCGTCATCATGGTTCAACGTGAAGTGGCCGACCGGGTGGCGGCCAAACCGGGCACGAGCGAATACGGACTGCTCTCCGCCACCGCCCAACTCTATGCGCAGGTGGAGAACCTGTTCACGCTGCCTCCGGAAGCGTTCTCGCCTCCTCCAAAAGTACATTCGAGCGTCTTGCGGTTGACCATGGATCCGCAGATCGAAAAGTTGCAGGTGGAAGAGAAGAGCTTCATCGAATACTTGACGCTCTCGTTTGCGCAGAAGCGCAAGACACTCGTAAACAACCTGAAGACCCGTTATGAGGACGGGGCGATCCGTTTGGCCCTTAAAGAAGCCGGAGTCCGAGCGGACGCAAGGGCGGAGTCGCTGAGTCTGGATAAGGCGGCAGCCATCTTTCGCCATCTCACAGCAGGCGGCACCATGAGCGGAACAAGCCTGTAGCTGGAAACTGTCTTCTGAGCACGCCTTTCGCTCTTATCGAGAGCCCTCCACCGTGTACAATTGCGGCGCTTTTTC
>DASZRZ010000493.1:0-7796 GCA_035548935.1 Terriglobales bacterium | reverse complement strand
TGAACCGGAACCAGAACTCTACCTGAGGCCAGGTTGCATATGCATCGTAAATGGTGCAAAAAGCCGGGAATCGGCTCGCTGAGACTTCCCTTGTACTTTTTACGTCCGGGGGAGAAAACTGAATCACAAAACCATACAACTCCGCCCTTTTCTTCCGCACCTCAATAGGTAGCACTGCTCAATTTTAAAATTCAAAAGGGGGCAATATGGATTCAGACAGAATCAAGGGCAAAGCGAAGGACATCGCCGGTCGCGTTGAGCGGCAGGCAGGAGAGTGGACCGGGGATAAGAAAGCACAGGTTGAAGGCGCCAGCAAACAGGTCGAAGGCAAGGTGCAGAATGCCTGGGGCAACGTCAAAGACAAAGTGCGCGACATTTCCGACGCCACAAAAAAAGATGACATTAAGGATGACGTCAAAGACAAGTCCGTCCACAACCCTAAAAAACGCGACATCGCCTGATCCTGATGTAGCGGTTCGTGGCTGGGGGGCCGGGTCGTCGAGTGATATAACCCGTCGATTGATTTAACCAATGGGTAGCTGGGCGCCGTGCAGTTGCGGCTGACTCACTGCCCATTTCTTAATTTCCCGCTACATTTCTTCCGACAAGTGGAGCACCAACCTCTAGGTCGCGGGGTGCTTCATCTGCTTTACCATCAGGAGGGCGTCAATCTCGTTCCTGTAATAACGAGGAATTGTCTTCACCACGCTGTATCCGTGGCGCTTGTAAAACTGTATGGCCGCTAGATTATCGACGGCGGTCTCCAGATACAGTGCCCGCCATTCTCCGGACCGCAGGCGTTCCTCGGCGGCGTGCATCAGTTCCGTGCCAATGCGCATCCGGCGCGCCTCCGGGCGAACATCGATCGATACCACGTGAGCGATTCCCCGCCTCATCTTCTGTACAAGGATGAATCCGCCGATCTGGTTCTTCCGCCACTCCGCAACCAGCGTGAAAGCCTGCGGCTGCTGAATGTAGTAGCTCAACTCTTCCAGCCCATAGGCTATGCCCGGCGGAAAACAAATCTGATCCACCTCATACAGCTCATCCATGTCTTCGGGGCGGAAATCGCGAATCACCGTCTTCTCATTGGAAACTTTTGAAACTCCGGTCTTTCGGACGTTCGCCACGCCGTAATTGTATCTATTCCAGCCCGGCAAATCTCCCGCTGCAACCGGACGCAGACAAGCTTGTTTTGCAATTGAGTGCATGGCAAAACAAAAGGCCCAGGCAAGTGCCCGGGCCTTTGTCGATAAGCTCCTGCTTTCCCCTAACTGAAGAGCTTACGCCGCTTCGTTCCCATCGCTGCTGCAATACCGCCACCCAAAAGCACCAGGCTGGCCGGTTCGGGAACCGATGTCTGTCTCGTCGTCGTCAGCGTTGCCACCAGGGTCTCCGGCGTGTTGGTGCCAAGCTGGTTCCATTTGCTGTCGAACGTCAATTTCACATAAAACGGATTGTCGATAATACTGGTCACATCGGGGAAAAATACCGTCTGCGTGGTTGAATTTCCGCTCACGCTGAACGTCAACGGGGTTGTGCCGCTTTGTCCGTTGGTGGTGATCAGTGGCGTCAACGCCGTTCCGGTCTTCGAGAAGAACTGCACGTCCTCAAAGAAGTAGGCCGGATCGTTCACTCCCACCAGGTCAAGATCGGTAAATGTGAAGCTAAGGCTCGCTGTCTGTACCGGCAGAATGACCGGGGCGAACATCAGGTACATGGTCAGAGCGGTCTTGGTCGGATCGTTGTATCCATATCCCGAGCCGCTATCCGCCGAAGTGCCCACTCCGCCCACGCCGTAAACTCCGCTGTGACTCTGGCTGAGCGGAATATAAAAAGTGGTCGCGTGGGTGCCGGAGTTATACAGCCCTACCGTGGCGCTGGAACTGGTATTGGCCACCGGGGTTCCGTAGACAGTGTCGGCTGCGGCCAAAGAGGCCATCGAGAACACCAGCGCGGCTATTGCCGCCACCTGAAGTGCCCTGCTTTGAATCGTTTTGCTCAAACCAGCTTTGCTCAAATCACCCTCTCCATGTCCCCAGCGGTAATACCCCCGCCGGTCAGGAATCCGGCGCCTATGGAATGGCTTCCGGGCTAACCCTGACACATAGTCCCGCAGGCTAGGTAACCGGTCAAATTCCCAATGGGTATTACTCCGGTAAGCTGCGTAAGCCAAACAAAATAAAAGCCAAGGTTCATATTGCGACAGGCGGACTTTTCTTGATTTCCAGCGCCTGTCAGTTTCCCGCGGCAGTCTCGTCCCGAGCCCGGAAGGGCAACCGGAACTTGCGGGCGATCTCGGGCCAGAACTCGCGCAGGACATCGAAGCCCATATCCTGAAGAATGGAGGAAGCGCCGTTCCATGCGGCAGGCCCCACCCCGGGCTCATTTCCCGGATGGTACAGATTGTTCAGTGCCACGGAGCTGGCAGTGCCCATCCACTCCGTGAAATTGAACATTGGCCGGCCGTCATCCCGGTGGCCCACAAAGGTGTGACGCATGGCATGCATCAGTCTTTGTTTCGTGCCGCCATGCCCCATGCGGTAATAACGCGGGTCCTCGGAGAAAATCGTTGGATAGAGAAAATCTCCGAAAAAACGGGAAGCCGTCTGGCCGGCCAGGTCGGCGCCAAATCTCTTGCCGTAGCCGGTGGCTCCCTGTCCGAAGGTGGGATCCTGATTGGTGGCCTGATTGATTCCGGCATTGAAGCCCGAGTTCAGAAAAGAGAACGGATCGATGCCGTCATGGACAAACAGCAAAAACTTGTCCTTCGGCCCCAGGGAGCACAGTCTTACACCGGGCTTGTAGTGAGGAGGGTGAACGGTCTTGCGGTCAAGTTTGCGGGCGAAAGAGGCCGCTATCTTCGAGAAGGGCCCGTCGTAATCCTGCAGACGGATAAGGGGCGGTGGCTCCAGACAGGGCGAGGTAGGGCTCACCTGGACTTCCTCCCCTCCCAGCGCTGGGGTTGGAGGCTCCTGGGCGCTCATGGGCTCCTGGGCGCTCAATAAAAGACTCGCGCTCAGGAAGATCGCCACTCCGAGTGAAAGAAGGAGGCGCATTTTTTTAAGTATAGTCTGGGGATTCATCGAGAAACTTCATCCATGCAGGTCATATTTGGCTTGATGGAAGCCTCTCGATTGGAACCGTCTCACTCAATCCGCTGGCCGCCGCAGTACAGGGCCGGTTCGTTCGCCGCTTTCTTTTTCTGATCCCTTATCCCCTCGCCGCCTCAGAACCGGACGCACGCCCTTGCCTTCATCAATCCGCTCACGGTCAATGATCCCCATAAGCCGCACCTTCATGGCATCGAACTCACTGGTATTCACAATATGCTGATCACGGGCCGGGAAATAGCGCGCGATTTCCCTCTGTGCCTTGCCGACCCGTTCGCCCGTCATGGGATGAGTGCGGAACGCCTTGGATATGAAGGACCGGCTCTTGCCGTTATCCTCCAACTTCAATCTTTCAAAGAACCGGATGAACTCTCCCGGATCGTATCCGGCGGCATACTGATATTGCAGGCCGAACAAGTCGGCTTCACGCTCGGCGTCACGGCTGAACTTCAGCATCGACATGGGCAAAGCCAGCCCTACCGCCTGCCGCAGCGCATATCCCGCCGGACCGCCCACAAAAATCATAGGGAACGACAGCATGTTGAACAACTGGGTCTTGGTGGCATTCCTGGTAGCATGGCGCGCGGCCACGTGTGCGATTTCATGCGCCATCACCCCGGCTAACTCAGCCTCGCTCTGGGCGGCGGATATCAATCCCGAATTCACAAAGAAAAATCCACCGGGCAGCGCAAATGCATTTACTTCCCCTTCGTTGATGATCTTTACTGTAAACGGAACCCTGGCGTCGGAGTTCCGCACCAGATTCTGCGCCACGCGGTTTACATACTCGTTCACCAGAGGGTCGTCAATCAGTTGTGTGGACCGCTCAACCTCATCAGCCATATGCCTGCCCAGCGCAATCTCACGCTGCAGGGAATAAAAATCCAGCCCCGACCCTACGTTTCGTTCTCCAATCCGAAGAACATCATGCCGGGGCGGAATTTTCTCCCCTTCCGGTGTGGCTTGCGATCCTTGAAAAATCAGCTTGGGAATCGCGGCATGGACGGGCGCCAATGGCGGAAAGACGGAAGGCCCCAGGGGAATAACCGAAGGAAGAAGCACGCTATCTGACGCAGGCTTCTCACTACCGGAGATCGAGGGATACGCAGGCATTCCCCCGCCCTCCCCAGTTTGCCCGGATGCTGCCGCTGCCAGCAAAATCACCGCCAGAAATGACATTCGCACATTCGGACAACTTCGCCCTGGCGAGGACCCCCGTGACAGGCCGCTGCTTTTAAGAGCGCATAGCATCGAAGAAAACCCTACTGCATTGAGGAAATTGTACGCCCGGAAGCGGGCGGGACATACAGCCAAGACATCAAACTTCTGCCTGAGGTCTGCTGGCCAGATTGGTTAGAAATCGTAACGAGGCGTGCCGTTGCCACGCAGGCTGGAGCCATTGAACGTGGCCATGAGATGTTGGCAGGAATGATCCAGAATCCCCGCTGACTCTTGACTAGCGCGGTGGCTCGTCGTATATTTAGCACTCAAGAAACGAGAGTGCTAACAACCGCAATCTCCATGTCAGAATTCACCGTAACTGATTCAACAGAAAGGAATTAAATATGGCACAGTTTACCCCGCTGCACGACCGCATTCTGGTCCGCAGAATTGAAGAAGCAGAAACCACACGTGGTGGAATTATCATTCCCGATTCCGCCAAAGACAAGCCGCAGGAAGGCGAAGTAATCGCTGCTGGTAAAGGCAAGATCAACGAAGAAGGCAAAGTCCGTCCGCTGGATGTGAAGGAAGGCGACCGGGTTCTGTTTGGCAAGTACTCCGGCACTGAGATCAAACTCGATGGCGAAGAGTTCGTCATCATGCGCGAAGAAGAAGTGCTGGGCATCCTGGCCGGCGCGAAGAAAGAAAAGAAAGAGACCGTAGGCGCAAGATAGCCGATCCAGCCGCGGCTGCATAAAGCAGCTCCCATAGCGAAGACTGGACCTTGCGCTTCCCAAGACATTTCGGCGCCACACAGCGCCACTAACCACACATTAGAACGAGGAGACATTCGAATGGCAAAGCAGATTGTTCACGGAGAGGAATCGCGGCAGGCGATCCTGCGCGGCGTTAATGTACTGGCGGACGCCGTTAAGGTCACGCTGGGTCCCAAGGGCCGCAACGTTGTAATCGAAAAGAAGTTCGGTTCCCCGTCGATTACCAAGGACGGCGTAACCGTCGCCAAAGAGATCGAGTTGAAGGATTCGCTCGAGAACATGGGCGCGCAGATGGTTCGCGAAGTCGCCAGCAAGACCAGCGATGTAGCGGGTGACGGCACCACCACCGCAACCGTTCTGGCGCAGTCGATCTACCGCGAGGGCGTAAAAACTGTGGCGGCGGGCGCCAATCCGATGGCGCTGAAGCGCGGCATTGAGAAGGCGATCACCGCGGTTTGCGGCAGCGTCGACAAGGACGGCAACCGCACCCCGGGCGCGCTGGATAAGCTCTCCAAGCCCGTGGCCGGCGACATGAATTCCATCGCGCAGGTGGGAACCATCTCCGCCAACAACGATGAGACCATCGGCAAGATCATCGCCGAGGCCATGAAGAAGGTCGGCAAAGACGGTGTCATCACCGTGGAAGAAGCCAAGACCATGGAGACATCGCTGGAAGTGGTCGAGGGCATGCAATTCGACCGCGGCTATCTCTCCCCTTACTTCGTTACCGATCCGGAGCGCATGGAATCGATCCTCGAAGATCCCTACATTCTGATCTACGAGAAGAAGGTCAGCTCCATGAAGGACCTGCTGCCTCTGCTGGAGCAGATTGCACGCGCCGGCAAGCCGCTGCTCATCATCGCCGAGGACGTGGAAGGCGAAGCACTGGCAACCCTGGTGGTCAACAAGCTGCGCGGCACTCTTCAGGCCGTTGCGGTTAAGGCTCCCGGATTTGGCGACCGCCGCAAGGCAATGTTGCAGGATATCGCCATCCTCACCGGCGGAAAGGCCATCACCGAAGACCTCGGCATCAAGCTGGAGAGCGTTCAGCTTCAGGACATGGGCCGCGCCAAGCGCATCACCATCGACAAGGACAACACGACCATCGTCGAAGGCAAGGGTAAGTCTTCCGAGATCGAAGGCCGGGTGAAGGAAATCCGCGCCCAGGTCGAGAAGACCACCAGCGACTACGACCGCGAAAAGTTGCAGGAGCGGTTGGCGAAGCTGGTCGGCGGCGTGGCGGTGATCAAGGTTGGCGCCGCGACCGAAACCGAAATGAAGGAAAAGAAAGCTCGTGTCGAAGACGCAATGCACGCAACCCGCGCTGCCGTGGAAGAAGGCATAGTCCCAGGCGGCGGCGTGGCGCTGGTGCGCTGCGTACCGGCACTGGATGCGTTGAAGTTGACCGATCACGACGAACAAGTGGGCGTAAACATCGTCCGCCGTTCGCTCGAAGAGCCTCTGCGCCAGATCGTGGAGAACGCCGGGGAAGAGGGCGCGATTGTCGTCGGCAAGATTCGCGAATCCAAAGACCCCAGCTTCGGCTACAACGCACAGACCGGAACCTTCGAGGATCTGGTTAAGGCCGGAGTGATCGATCCGACCAAGGTGACGCGTACCGCGCTGCAGAACGCTGGCTCCATCGCCAGCCTGATGCTGACCACCGAAGCTCTGGTGGCCGACATACCGGAGAAGAAGGAAGCTCCGATGGGCGGCGGCCACGGTCACGGCGGCGGCATGGGCGACATGTACTAGTAGATCGTTGGACAAAAAAGCCCCGCAGAAATGCGGGGCTTTTTATTTTTAGAGCCTTGGAGCTTTTGTATTTTAGAAACGTGAAACTTTTTATTTTGAAGTCAGCAATGGATCGTTACTCGATGGCCTTCAGTGCGAATTCGGCGACGTCCATGTCTTCCGAGTAGTGGCCTCCGCTGACTCCGATCCCGCCGACCACCTGTTTGTTCACCACGATCGGGTAGCCGCCTCCGAACACCACCAGCCGGGGAGTGTGCGTGATTCCATGCAGCAGAGGAGGATCGTTCTTAATGAACTCATACCACTGGTGGGTGGGCAAACTAAAGCTGATGGCGGTATAGGCCTTGTCCTGGGCAATCTGCACGCTCAATAAAGGAGCGCCGTCCATGCGCGAAAAGGCTTTGAGGTTACCGCTCTCGTCGCACACGGCGATGACCATATTTTTGCCGATTTCGAGGGATTTCTTTTCGGCGGCGGCGATCAGCTTCTTAGCGGCTTCCGCCGTGATGGATTGACGTTGAAATGTGTTGGACAGGGTATGCGCTCCTTGATCTTGATGCGTGAAACGAAAGAGATCATAGCATCGAACATTTCGTTTCGTCCCCGTGGGGGCGGGATCGATATTTCGCTCTCTCCCTCCGGCACGAATGTGCCAGAACAATCCTCCAATAGATCAGCGAGAGGGTGTAGCAGTGGCAGGCGGTGGAGGAGGACTCCCCGCTCCAATGCGGGCATCCACACCGCTGTCCTTGAGCAACCGCTGCGCAATCGTGGGATCGTTATTGCGGTAGTGGTAGGCATACATGACCTTGGGACGGAAGACCCGCGCGCACTCCGCCGCCTCTTCCGGGGTCATGGTGCGTGCTTCAAACATGGGGAGAAATGCCAGATCGATGTTTTTTAATTCTTTCATCTCCGGAGTACATCCGGTATCGCCCGCAACATAGATCCGCTTACCGCCAAAGGTGAAGATGTACCCATTTCCCACTCC
>DASZRZ010000492.1:0-2289 GCA_035548935.1 Terriglobales bacterium | reverse complement strand
GGATAAGACAGGTGCCCGGTTGATTACCGGCGGAACATCAACGGCTGGCGGCGAAGGGGGCGGAAGCGGTACCGGGAGTGTATTTCATCAGCAGGAGTTTGGAGCGGCCATCGAGGCCCCCCGGAATAAGGATCAATTCGGTTTTGGAATCGAAGGCGAGGATGTGTCCCCGGACTTCGCTGGTAATCTCCCGCTCAACCAGCAGACCCGTGCGCTGAATGCCATCGTGGATTCCGCCGCCATTGATTGCATAGATGATTACCGTTCCGCCGTTGGCCGCCGCATACAGGCGGTCTCCTTCAATTTGCAGATCATCGACACCAGCCGGTGCTGCTGCACGTCCCAGCTCCTGACCCGTCTCAGGGTCTAGAACTACCACCGCGTTGCGGACCGCAACATAGATGCGGCTATTGACCTTGTCATAGGCGATCCCTGAGGGCTGCGTACCTTTCAGAGCAAACATCCGTTTGAGTTGCAGCTCCGAGTTGAGTACTGCCACCTGGCGTACGTCTTCGAGGGTGGCATAAATCTGCTTGCGCTCCGGGTCGAATGCCAGAGATTCCGGTGAACCTTCGATGGCCACGGTTCGCGCACTTCCCTGTTTGAGGTCTACGGCTGTGATGGAGCGGGCATTCCAGTTGGCGGAGTACAAGGTATTCATCTCCGGAACCAGCAGCAGGGAGCGGGGCGCGGCATCGAGCGCGATAAGGCGCTCGACCTTCCAATCGCGGGTGGAGACAACTGCGATCTCGCTGGCCCCGGGATTGGCCACATAGGCCAGGCTGCCGTCCACATTCAGCACCACGGCAGCGGCTCCCGGCAGGTCCTTAACCTGCGCAATGACGCGCCGGCGGGATATATCAAAAACGTCGAGGGAGTTGGTAGCCGAGTGCGCCATCAGGAGGTTTCCACCCATGAGGATCGCCCCTTGGAAACCGGGCTGTCCGGGCAGGTCGATCAGGGCAATTCTGCGAACGGTTCCACTCTGCGTTGACGTAATGGGGCTTCTCCGGGAAGGAGAATGCGGCGCAGTTTGCGCCAGTAAGGGGAGAATAGCGGAAAGAAACAAAGCAAAGAACAAAAACGCAGGCGTCAAAGCAGACTTCAAATTGCGCATGGCCTTAATTTGGATGCGCAAAACGCTCAATCCGGCTGTCCCGCTTGGCAGCGCCCTAAGGCTTCCCGCCTATGGGACGGCCTATTACACCTGAAAAACAGTTCCGTCGGAACCCGTTTTACCGCAATCTAGGAAAGGTTAAGCAGCTGCTTAAAGGTCCCACGGGATTGGTTAATTTTCTCCTGAAGCACGGTAATGGCGTAGATCAACTGTTCGGGCCGCGGAGGACATCCGGGGACATACACATCCACGGGAATCACCTGGTTAACCCCCTGCACCAGCGCATAATTGTTGAAAACGCCTCCCGAGGTGGCACAGGCTCCCATGGAGATAACCCACTTGGGTTCGGGCATCTGCTCCCACAACTGGCGGATCACCGGGGCCATCTTCTGCGAGACCCGCCCGGCAATAATCATCAGGTCAGACTGACGGGGCGAGGGACGAAAAACTTCGGCCCCAAAGCGGGCAATATCGAAGCGGGATGCGCCCATGGACATCATCTCAATGGCGCAGCAGGCAAGGCCGAACGTCATGGGCCACAGTGAGTTCTTGCGCGCCCAGTTTACCGCCATGTCGAGGCTGGTGAGGATCACGCCATCCGGCTGCTTTTCGCCGAAGGTGACCTCTTGAATCTTGGCCCGCTCGTGGTCGCTTCCTACGAGGTTGTTGAAACGCTCATCACCATTCATCAGTTCTATTTTATTACTCCCGGGGCCGATTGCACCAGTGGTTCCTCGTGCATGTTCCTAATGCTTACCCAGGGTAATACCAAGTCCGGTCGTGCTTGTCCTGGAAGGCGGCTTACCCGGCATGAATTTTCGAGGTTGATACACTAGAAAAATCATAAACATACATTCCCGAGAAGGATTCCGAACCGGAGAGCCATGCCAAACCCGCCTGAGACCAGAATCGATCTCCCCAGTAGCTTTGCCAGCCCCGAGGAGTTTGTACGCTCCGTGCTGGAACTGCGTCCGCAGCTTGCCGTATTTGACTGCGATGGAACCCTCTGGCCCATGGACTCCGGCGAAGGCTTTATGAACTGGGAGATCGAGCGAGGGTTGCTCGCGCCGGAGGCTGCCTCCTGGATCAAGGCCAGGTACCGCGAGTACAAAGAGGGCCGGGTGGGCGAGGAGCGCATGTGTGGTGAGATGGTAACCATCCACAAAGGGCTG
>DASZRZ010000491.1:0-2663 GCA_035548935.1 Terriglobales bacterium | reverse complement strand
GTTATTCGACTCCTATATCCACAACAATCCCTACCGCCGGCAAGACGCCGTCTCTCCATTCGAGTCCGAGACGGCACCATTGCGCCGTCGTCTCCATAGTCATTTGGATCGTGTCGCCCGTCTGGGCCTGCGCGGCGGAATCGCCTACGGTCTGTCAAAACTCTGGCATTCCGGGCCGGGGGAGGTTCGATCCCAGATTGGGGCGCTGCGGCGTGGTCTGCGCAGCGGCGCTGCGCGGCTGGCGGATCAAACCGCCTGGGCAGCTTCTTGCCTTCGCGGCACGCCCGCTCCGCTCGAATTGATCCAGCGCCGCATGATGGGAGGCTTTCTGGAGGTCACGCGCAGGCTGCTGCTGGGCTATACACCAGAGGTCGGTGAGGGCCGCCTGGTCCTGTTCGTGGCTGCAGAGGGAGATGATCCCGAGCCTTTGTGGCAAGGTTTGGCTCAGGACGGGATCATCGTTCATCGCCTGCCGGGCGTGCACCTGGAGATGATGGAAGAACCGGTCGTGGTGCAGGTGGCAGCTCTCATCGAACGCTATCTGGAACAGGAAGATCTGCCTGGCTGTTCGAGAAGTGCCCGCATTTCGTCTCTTGTTCAGTAAGCCGGGCTTCGTCGGTGCTAACACTCACTAAATACTAGTACTTCATTCTTACCTCCCGACAATTAGGAACCCTAACTATGATGAGATGTAAACTGTACCTAGTTAACAGCCTATGTACTATAACAAACAAAAACTGGCCTTCATTGTTACAGGGCGCTTTCTGGCGGTGGTCGTATTAGCTTTGCTGCTCTTGTGGCCGGCTTCCGGGAGCACGGTTGCGTTTGAATTTGAGAGTGCTCCGACGGCCACTGACAACCCCCTCAGCCTGGGGTTTCAATTCACCACGAACGTCATTATGACCGTGTCCAGGCTTGGTTACTACGACGACGGCGGCGATGGCCTTCTGACCTCGCACCAGGTCGGTATTTTCGACGCGGGAGGAAATCTTGTTGTCTCTGCCACTGTAAGCGCAGGAACAGCGGATCCGTTAGTCGGACATTTCCGTTACGTGGATATCACCCCCACGGTCCTCTGGGCAATCAGCAGGTACACCATAGCAGCAACTTCCGGTGGCCCGAGCGATCCCTGGGCCTATGGCTCCTCCGCCACAATCAGCGGTCTTACATTCGACCCTGCCATCAATGTGGCCCCCACCGCGGGCCGGTTCATTTATCAGGATGACGAGGCTCTGCACTACCCGACAGATAGCTTCACCTACATGGTTTATGCAGGTCCGAGTTTTGAGCTCGATCTGATTCCGCTGCCGGAGCCGGGCACATTTGTCCTGCTGGGGTCTGTGTTCCTCGTCTGTCTGCTCTCCCGATCCCGGCGCTTCCGCCGGCTTGCAAGTCACTAGCATCTCAACCGGGCGATTCCGGTTGGTCTTATCCCACTTCCACGTGATCTAAAACACAGGCGCCGGCCGATAAGCCCGTCTGATACAGCTTGAGAAATGTCAGGCTGGTATCAGGTGATTGAGCGTGACCGGCGAATCACTGAAGCGCTTCTATGAGCAGCGCAACTCTTCCTCCCTCCGGGCCAAAGCAAAGCGGCTTCTGCTGCCTCCTCTGCCGCTCCTTCATAACGGTGCCGAACCCAGAAGCTTCGGCTTGGGGCGGTTCAATCTCTATATCGGAGGGGCCGGCCGTGCCGTCGACGGCTTCATCAATCTCGATCTGTTCGCTATGCCGGGGGTCCATGTCGCGGCCGATGCCCACGCGCTTCCTTTTCGCGCTGGCCAGTTCACCACCATCGAATGTGACGCGGTGCTGGAGCATGTGCGTTCCCCCGAACAGGTAATGCAGGAGATCGACCGGGTGCTGGAGCCTGGCGGATATCTCCATCTGGTCACGCCGTTTTGTCATCCCTTTCACGAGTACCCGAAGGACTACCGGCGATTTACGTTGCAGGGGCTCAAAGAGCTGGCGCCCCACCTGGAAGTCGTAGCGGAAGGTTGGAGAACCGGCCCGACTGCCACGCTGCTTGTATTCACGCTCGAATACGTGAAGCTGTGGTTCGACTTCCGGCCCTGGCGCGTCCTGGTGCACGGAATCCTCGGGTGGATTTTGTTCCCCTTCCGCTATCTGGACCTGCTCTTTTTCCGATCTTCGAGAGTCGGGAACCTGGGCAATCATTGCTTTCTATGGCTGCGGAAACCATCGCGCCCGGCTTCCCTGCCCGCGGATCCAGCGCGGGAGACCAGCAACATATGCAATCAATCTGCAAACAGCGGATTGTGGTAAGTCTTTCCCCGCCCCTTCGGGTATGTTCCTGATACTCTAATAACCGCGGGCTTTTCTAGGGCGATTTAACAGGTCTTACCTATCTGCTGGAGTTTTTCTACTTGACAATCATTTGCATCTAAAATATCCTGAAACCTCGCTAGCCTCCTGTTTTCAAGTCTTCTACCGCCTCACGGCTGCAGCTGGTTTCGGAGCCGCTCGTCAGCAAGCGGTACAGATATTTCGGCGAGGACAGTGCTAGCGCCACGGAAAACGGCCCACGTAGGTGCCAATTCAACTAGGAGCAAAACTCAGAGATGCGAGGGGTGAAGGTCAAGAAACTGAAGAAGGCGAGTATACCCGGAACCGGGCGCCAGTGGGTTGCAGTAGGAGCCCTG
>DASZRZ010000490.1:0-12157 GCA_035548935.1 Terriglobales bacterium | reverse complement strand
TATCCAGCTGTGAGCGGCATGAATATTGTGACTTTCGACAAACGCAATGAGAAAGCCAGGCATGACTAGCAACATGATTACATCGCCCAAGCGTTGAGAACCATTTATATGCCATGAATGGTTGCCAATCATTACCCAAGTCAAAAGCCCGAAACCGCAACCTATTAACAGCGGCCATAATATTAAAAAATTCTGACGCGGCATAAGCCCCCAAGCTACTTCAGTTTCCATGCACTAACCGACCTTGATTATGCGGGCTACTTCTCATTTGTAGGACGGTGAGTCTGGCCAGTCCAAAGCGTGAAAAGAGTGGCTCCTTTGAGAACGAATTTGTCCCGGTGTGGAGACCGCCCCAAGCGATACAAGAAGCGCTCAATGGCGTATCTACCGAGTATCCGTTGGTAGTCCTCGCTCTTGCTCTGGGCGAGCGCAAGCAGACGGGCGCGCACGGATGCCGCTGTGTTCTTGCCTTTCTCGCGTATCACAGCGCCTCCATGTAGGGGCGAATGACATTGCTGATCCGGCATATTTTGGCATAGCGGTAGATTTCATTGATGTTGGCCTTCTTTTGGCGAAGGCTGTCCTTCAGAGCTTCGATTGCGACATCGAGTCCGATTTTGTTGCGGAACTTAAAGCAGTCGGCCACGGTCTTCGCGGCTGAATAAACGCGGACTGGAACACCCTCGACTTGATGCTTTTCGATTCCTTCAGTTAGCGATTTGCCGGACAGGCGAACAACTCTTAGTGAAGGCGAAGCGAGGGCAGGCGTTCTTGCCCCTTTACCGAGAGCAATCCAAACCGAAGCAGGGCTCTGAGTGGTGATCTCGTGAAAGGTAAGCGCCGAAAGCAGACAAATAACAGCTTCAGGCACACGCTTCGCCACTTCGGCATAAGAATGGCGTTCCGTCACGTTTGCGTCTGGCAGGGTGTAGATTCCACGTCCAGGGCGGTTGAGCTTGCCTCGCCGGTGGAGACGAACGAGATACTCCCGCGGAAGGCCAATAGCCTCAATGTCACGGGGCCTGACGATCCCGTGTTGGCCGACATACTGCATAATCTTCTGGAAAGGCTTGCTCATAGAGTGTCTCAATACGTCATTACTTAATGACCTCTAATGACGTTTTGCAACAATGAATTGAATTCTGTTGAGTCAGATTTTGGTGGAGCTAGTCGGGATCGAACCGACGGCCTCATCGTTGCGAACGATGCGCTCTCCCAGCTGAGCTATAGCCCCACATCCTGCGCGCCTGGCGACCGCAGGAGCGGTCACGAGCAGTTGACCAGATCATTTTAGCAAACCTGCCCGGCCGCGCCGCCCCTCCGGCTGACCATGGCAGCAGAGCAGCCTATAATAGGCATGTGAACCCTTCGGAACATGTGAAGAAAATGGCCGAGGCGGAGCTGCCCACGCGCTGGGGAAAGTTCCGCATATTTGGTTTTGAGAGCCTGGGTTTGGAAAGCCTGGGTTTTAAGAACCAAAGCTTTGAGAACCCGCTAGCGGATAGCGCGCTTCAAGAGCCTAAAGCTGGCGGGGCGGCGAAGGCCCGTATCCGCAAGGTTGAAACCGCCGTGGCGCTGGTGATGGGCGACATCCACTCGTCGCCTCCTCTGGTTCGTGTCCATTCGCAATGCCTTACCGGCGACGTTTTCGGATCGCTGCGCTGCGACTGCCGCCTGCAACTGGAGATGGCGCTCCAGATGATCGCCGAAGCGGGGGCCGGAGTGCTGGTCTACGAACAGCAGGAAGGCCGCGGCATTGGACTCATGGCCAAGCTGCAAGCCTACGAGCTACAGGACAATGGCATGGATACCGTCGAGGCCAACGAACACCTCGGCTTCAAGGCCGACTGCCGCGAATATGCCCTGCCCGTGGAGGTTCTGAAGGCGCTCAACCTCAAGCAGATTCGCCTGCTCTCCAATAATCCTGAAAAGGTTGCGGCGGTGGAGCGCGCGGGCATCCGTGTTGTGGAGCGCGTCCCCTGCGAGGTGCTTCCCAACTCGCCGCACGCGGAGACCTATCTGAAGACAAAAAAAGACAAGATGGGTCACCTCTTCAACTCGCGCTAAAATCGCTGGAATTCACGCCAGAATCGCTGACTTGCGTTCGCTGACTCGCGCCAGATCGCTGGAATCACTGTGGCATAGCTGAACTCGCGCTGGAGTATTCAACTCGCGCTGAATCGTGCTCGCGTCAGGATTTTTCTCCTTTGCGAAGAAGACGTTGAATCTCCCTCCGGTTTTTTACCGGCAGGCTGCGGGTTGCGGCGCGTGCGAGCGCAAGGTAAACCTCAAGCGCCTGCGGAACACGTCGCAAGGCGCGGAGGTGCTTCCGGATGGTTTCCACATCTCCGCGACCCAGTGGCCCCGTCAAGGATGCGGCGGCGCCATTGCGCTGGTAGTTCTCCACCGTCTGCCGCAGCATGGGAGCAAGCAGGCTGCGTCCGCGGCGGCGCGGAATTCCCGCAACCGCGCCGACTCCCTCCGCCGTGAAGAGCAGCGTAAGCAGCAGCGGAGACGACATGAATCCCCACAAATGATAGAGAGCTTTATCGCGCGGGCGCAGGGCGAGCACCTCTCCGCCAAGAGCACGGGCGATCGCACGCGCCTGCCCCACGGCGCGCCGATCCCCTTCCAGCGCGAATGGCACTCCCGAAAAGGAATGCGCTCCGCTGGAGGCAAAGGTCATCATGGGATGCACCGAACCCACGGAAGCCCCCAAACGCCGGAGAGCGCTGAGTTCGCTGCTGCCGAGGGCTCCGCTGGAGTGCAGGACCGTGCGCGGCTTCCAATCAGCCTTCTTCCACTTCCACCCGCTCCTCATGGTGCTGGCGAGCGCCGAGGCGCAGCCCGCAATGGCATCGTCGGGAACGCATATCCAAAAAATACCGGCATCCGGAGCAGCGGAATCCGTGGCACCGGTATCCGTGGCAGACATCTCGTTCCTTGCGGCACGGCGCAGAGTGCCCGGAGCCTCCAGAGCCACGGCGCGGCTGCCAATACTGCGTGCCAGCTTGCGCGCGCGCGCCATGGACGACGGACGCGCCATGATGGCCGTTACCGCGTATCCGGCCTTGTGCAGCGCCAGGGCAAGCGCACTTCCCAGGGCGCCGGGACCGATGATCGCTATGCTGGGCTTCGCCGCGGACATGATTGCGGACGAGCATAGCATTTCGAACAGCCGCCTCCGCTCCATCTCATCTTTGTGCTGACACATCGAGTCAGTGTGCTCAGGTATATTGAAGCCCATGCGCTCTCAAAAGCAGAAGCCGGTCAAGGTCCTGTCATCGAAGGTTGAGTATGCCGGGCGGGTATTCCGCGTGCTATCGGACGAAATCATAGAACCCAACGGTGTGCGTGCGCGCCGCAACGTGGTGCGGCATTGCGGATCGGTGGTCATACTGCCGGTGGAAACGAGTGGAAGCCAGCCCAGGGTACTTCTGGAGCGGCAGTACCGCTATGCGGCGGGCCAGTTTATGTGGGAGCTTCCGGCGGGAAAGGTGGATGCGGGCGAAGAAACACTGGCTGCCGGAAAGCGCGAGCTGCTGGAAGAGACAGGATATTCGGCAAAGCAGTGGCGACGCATACTCCACTTCTACGTCAGCCCGGGATTCCTTGACGAGACCATGACCATCTACCTGGCGCAGGGACTGAGCCGGGGAATCGCCACACCTGAGACGGATGAAGTTATCTACAACCGGATGTTTTCCCTCTCCGCCGCGGTGCAGATGGTAATGCGCGGCACGATCCAGGACGCGAAAACCATCTCCGGACTGCTCTGGCTGGAAAAAGTCTGGAAGCAGGGCGGCCTTAAAACCGCATCGAAGAGTCACACCGCGAAGACGGATAAGAAGAGTTCGAAAAACAAGAAGAGCGCGAAAAACCTCCCGGCACTCCGCAAAACGCCAGCCAAAGCAACGCGGTCCACCCCGGGCAGCAAAAAGAAATAAGGAGGAATGGGGTGATCCGGACCCGCAATAAAACCGGCCTTACGCTGCCACCACTAATCCCTGCGTGCTAAGCGAACAATCGCCTCTTCCCGGCAGGTTACTACCTTGACAATGCTTCCGTCCGGGCGAAAAAATAAGAAAAACCCGCCAGCAGGCTCCTGACATCCAAGTAGTTCACGGCTCATCGTGAGCGCTCAGGACATGGTTTTCTCCTAACCTGTGATGGACGCGGTTGGCAATCGCTCGCCGCTGCCGCAATGCAGCGCCGGGCATGGAGGAAGAGAACGTGGCACGTATCAAGGGAATCGTGAAATGGTTCAATAATGCGAAGGGTTTCGGCTTTATAGGACGTGACGACGGACCCGACGTCTTTGTGCACTACAGCGCAATTACAAGTGAGGGGTACAAAAGTCTGCAAGAAGGTGACGAAGTCGAATTTGAAATCGTCCAAGGTCAGAAAGGGCCGCAAGCCGGAGATGTCATGAAGCTGGATGCAACCGCATAGTTCGCCTCCGGCTTCCCTCCCAACCCAGCCTCCCGGCTGGGTTCTTTTTTGCGCAAAGCGGGTGGCTCACGGGCTGCTAAAATCGGCTCGCTTACCGATTCGCCCTTTACTCGAAATTACCGGTCATGGATAACCGCACAATTGCAGGCATTCTTTATGAGACCGCCGACCTCATGGAGGTGGATGGTCAGGACTCGTTCCGGGTGCGCTCCTACAGGCGCGCCGCTGAGGCGGTGGAGGCCATGCCGCAGCAGGTTTCAGAGCTGGTTGCGGAGCCCAAGCGGCTGCTCGAGGTGCCGGGGATCGGCAAAGCCATGCTGGCCCACATGCAGGAAATCTTCCGCGAGGGCAAGCTGGGAATTCATTCCGGCCTGCTGGAAAAATACCGTCCGTCGATGCTGGAACTGCTGAAAATTCAGGGCCTGGGTCCGAAGACAATTGCTCTCGTCTGGAGCACATTCCAGGTCAGCGACATTGCGGGTGTCGAGAAGCTGGCGCAAGAGGGCAAGCTGCGAACCCTGCCAAGGCTGGGAGAAAAGCAGGAGCAGAAAATCCTCAAGTCGATTCAGGACTACCGCAGAATTTCGGGAAGGTTCCTCATCGACCAGGCGGAGACGATCGCGGAAAAATTAACCGAACATCTCTCCGGCCTGGCGGGGATCGAAAAGATCACGCCGGCAGGATCGCTCCGCCGGGGCCGGGAGACGGTGGGCGACCTCGACATGCTGATTACCGGAGACTGCTGCGGCAGCGACGAGCAGAGAAGCGCGGTGCTCGACCGGGTGGTGGGCTTTCCGGGCGTCATAACGGTACTGGCCAGAGGCGAAAACAAGGTGAGCCTGAAAATGCGGATGGGCATGCAGGTGGATGTGCGCCTGCTTCCACCGGAGTCGTTCGGGGCCGCGCTGCAATACTTCACGGGATCAAAGTCGCACAATGTGGCCCTGCGGCAGCGTGCGCTGAAGATGGGCTATACCCTCAGCGAGTATGCGCTCACGGTCGTGGAAGATGGAAGGTCCGCCGCGGGAGCCACCGAAGAGGAAATCTACGGCAGGCTCAAGCTCGACTACATCCCTCCCGAGTTGAGGGAGAACATGGGCGAGCTGGAAGCGGCGGAAAAGCATGCCCTGCCCCATCTCATCGAGGCGGCAGACATTCAAGGCGACGTTCACATGCATACGGTGGAGACCGATGGGCGGTGCTCCATTGAAGAGATGGCCCTGGCGGCAAAGGCGCGCGGCTACCAGTACATTGCAATCACCGATCACTCGAAGAATCTGGCCTTCGCAAATGGCCTCGATGACCGTCGTGCGGCCGGGCATGTAAAGAAGATCCGCCAGGCGGACAAGTCGATGGACGGAATTCGCATCTTCGCCGGTATCGAGGTGGACATACTCGGCGATGGCAGCCTCGATCTTTCCGATGCCGTGCTGGAAGAGATGGATCTGGTCATCGCCAGCGTGCATTCACATTTCAATCAGGAGCCCGCACAGATGACGGCAAGGCTGCTGAAGACGGTGGAGAATCCCAATGTTTCCATCCTGGGACACCCCACCGGACGGCTCCTGCTGCGGCGCGAGGCGTTCGAATTCGACAGGGATGCAGTGCTGAAGGCCGCGATGGAAAATAAGGTCGCCATGGAGTTAAACGCGTATCCCGACCGTCTCGATCTGTGCGACCGCCACTTGCGCATGGCAAAGCAGCGCGGTGTGAAGATCGTAATCAACACCGATTCGCATCACACTTCGCACATGGAGAAAATGCGCTATGGAATAGCGCAGGCCCGCCGCGCCTGGCTCACTAAAAACGACGTGCTCAACACGCTGCCGGTCGGGCAGTTTGCGCAGGCGATGAAAAAGCACTGGTAAGCCGGGTGAATGTTGCGGCATTCAGCATCTCAGTAAAGAGGAAGCCATGACAGAACAGCAAGCTCCATCGAAATCCAAAACCGCCAGGTCCTCCCCGCCGCCCGACGCAGGCCACATTCCCATGACCGAGGAGATGGACAGCGCCAAGTGGACCCTGCCTCCCTTCAAGGTAGTGGGATTGGGACTGCTCGTATTCGGCGCGCTGTTTGGGCTGGCATTTCTTCTGGCCAAGCCCCCGGCTGCGGCTGAGGGATCGATCGACAATGTGGTGGCGGTGAGTCTCCCGGCTAACGAGGTGATGGTGGGCATCAACGTGAGCTTCATCAACGCGCTGGAGAAGAAAACCTTTTACCTGCGCGGGGCCAGGGCCGTCCTGGTTAAGGCAGACGGCCAGGAGCTGACCGACACGGCAGCATCGAGCGTGGACTTTGATCGCTACTTCCAGGCCTTCCCCGAATTGAAGCAGAACGCCATCGATGCCCTGCGTCCGGAGCTCAAGCTACAGCCGGGAGAGAGGGCGCGGGGCATGATCATCGTTACATTTCCCGTGGACAAGGCGGAGTTCGAGCGAAGAAAAAGCCTGGCGGTGGTGCTTGACCCCTACGATCATCTGCCGGTGGTCATAAACGCAAAGAAGTAGCAGGCTGTTTTCGCTGCGGCGGATGGGATTCCAATGACTGGGAACGCTCCATGTTCATGGCGCTCTCGGCCTGGCGGAGTGCGGTCCATGCGTCGGTTCCCGGCGGGCAGGCCGTAAGGCGGCACTCCAGCAGCATCTCCCATGAGTCGGGCGTATGAAGGTTCCAGTCATCCACATTCTGGATCAAACGCCGCAGGGCGATTCCCCCCTGGGTCTCATCGGTTGCGGGCATCACGATAAGGAAGAGTCCGGAATCGTAGCAAAGCACGGTATCGGATCCGCGAAACGTATTCTTTAACACGTGCGCGTTCTCCAGCAAAAATTTACCCGCCGCCTCCATACCCATCCGGGATCGAATCCCACTCAGGCTGACGGATTCAATCAACATCAGGGAAAAACCAACGCCGGTGCGGTTGGCGCGCGACATCTCCACGGGAAATATGTATTCAAGATAGCGGCGGTCCAGAAGCTGCGTTTCAGGGTCGAAGATCGGCGCCTGTTGCAGCACCTCCTTCACGGCCGATTCGCGGATAAGTTCGATGCGGGTGGTATCGAACCGGCGGCGCTGGTTGGCAAGATAGAGGTTTAACAGGATGATCAGCGCGATCAGTCCGGTGGCAAGCTGCGGCAGGTAGGTAAACTGAACATAGATCGGGTGTGGTCCCTGCATGTTCGGCACGATCAGGCATAGCACACCGAGAGCCAGCACCAGCATGGTGAGGAATGCGATGGACCAAAGTTGCAGATCGCGAACTCGCAGGCGGTTGAGCTGATTGGCAATGGCATCGGGCGCTCGAGTGGATTGCTTTCTATCCCGCTGAATGGCCAGACTTTCGCCGGCTCGGTATTCCATACAGATCACCCCTTGGCGGCGCCATCCCTCTGGCAATCGGCTGCCGCTGCACGGCAGCCACCGATTACGGAGTCGCGGCCGGTCAGATATCCTCTATCCTCAAAGTTTTACACAGCCCGGAGGCAAATTTGCCGTAGATGCCGGGATTCCCCTGTGACCCGAACACAAAACAGGAGGGGTTCCAGTTCGGGCTTCTCTGGAAAGGATGGCCTGCGCGGCACGAAGGCTTAAAAATACACGAAGGATTAAAAACAAAAGAAAAGCCCAGCCTATTCTGCCGGGCTTTCTGTGAGGGACTTGCAGGTTTATGAACTTGCTAATTCAGGTTAATGAACTTTCTAATTCAGGCTTATGGGCTTTCTAATTATGGAGACGCGGTGGCGGGCAAGCTCTTGGGAGTGCTCAAATACCCGCTGATCTGATTCTTGGCGGCAGTAAACACCACCATCTCATACAGATTGCGGTCGCGACCCGTATAGAACTGAAGCGGCTCGTTGAGCGTCCGGTCTTTTTTCTCGATTACGCGATCGTCGGCCAGCACGTTCACGGTGAACTTGCCCTTCTTGGCATCCACCTTCTTGAGCTGGAGGCTGACGGTGGAAATCGGCGCGGGCTTGGATCCCTTCTGCAGCGTGAATTCGAAGTAATTGCGATCCCCGCGGTGCTTCAGTACCTCAAGTTCATCCCGGGTGTGGGCGATTAAACCGCTTTGTACTCCCAGATCACCCAGTGCCCGCTCCAGCTTGTTCTTGGTGGCCTCCAGGTCGGTACGGGTGGAGGCGATGTCGCTCTTGGCGCCGCCCAGGTCATTGCGAACTCCGGCCACCTCTCCGCTTACGGCGGTGATCTGGGTTCGCTGTTCGTTGGCCAGGCGCTCCTCAGCGATCTTCTGCTGATGCTGCAACTCCGCGGCGCGGGCCTTGATCTCCTGCTGGGTAAGGCCAAGGCGGGAGGTCAGGGTTTCCGTGGAAGACTTCAGGCTCGATTCATTCAGGCCAAGGCGGCGAGAGATTTTTGCAATCTCCTCACCGTTTTGTGCAGCCGTGGCCGTCTGGATTCGTTCCAGTTTTTCGAGCCGGTTCTGGAGGGTATACCCCACATAGAGGGAGCCGAGGACATAGAGCGCCCCAATCACCATGATTACAGTGCGCAGGCCGGAACCTTCACGAACTGCGTCATCCTGCTCTTCGGACATAACACTCCTTCGTAAAAATGGGGATCGGCCGGGCATGGCTATCCCACAGTGAGACTAGACGATACACAATTTCAATTGTTGAGCAGAACTCCTGTGGTGTCAATTGAGCATCTGAATAGCCAGCAGCACACGTGCTGCCGCGCGCCCGTCCCAGGCATTGCTTTGCTAAAACGGGGCCAGGAGTTTCTCATGATGATTTCTTTTTGCGATGCGACGATCAAATCGGCGCGCAATACCGCTGCTGCCACACTCATTCTGGCTGGCGCTCTGGCATTTGCGCAAGGAACAGCCCCCGTGCAAGACAGCGCACGTGGAACATATCAGGCGCCCCTGGTACGCATAGTGAGCCCGGTGAACGGGGCGAAGATGCAGCAGAATTTCGTTCAGGTCCGCTGGGAGCTGACCAACCCGGGGGTCTCGGCGGATGCAAGCCCCACCTACCGCCTACAGCTGGATGCCCGGGAAACAGTTACCACCAGCGCCACCGACTATACCTTCAACGGACTCAACCCCGGCATGCATGTGGTGGCAATCGATCTGGTGGACGCGAACTCAACGCCAGTGAACGGCACACATGCCGAGGTGCGTTGGGAGGTTCTAAAAGAGGCCCCCACGGGCCCTTCTACCCGATAGGACAGTAAACCCCAAGCTTGCGGGAGTGGACCTTCCCTTTCCACCTGGAATGCCATGCAAAAAAACGAACCGCTCTGAGTCGATTTGCCTCAGAACGGTTCGCAAGGGAGTGATTGTATACGGCGGCAAACGGAACCTGATTACCGGGACTTCACCGGGGCATCGCTGACACCAGACTGCGAACGCGCAGCCGTGCCTGATGCAATCCATACTGGGATTCTTGTTCAGTAAGACCAAGCGTGCCCGCAATCCTTGCATGGTCGTAACCTTCCACATCATGAAGAAGGAAGATCATGCGCTCGGTGCGCGGCACCTGTACGATGGCCCGCTCCAGGTGGGTGCGCAGCGTATTGCTGCGTACATTCAACGGCTCCTGGCAGAGTGGCTCATTCAGCGTCAGCGGCCCCAGCGGACCCTGTTCACGAAGCTCCGCGATCAGAATTCTGTCCACAAATTCAGGACTGGCCTGGGCATTCGTGGCGAAAACCCGGCAAAAAGTACTGTGCATCAGGTCTTCGGCGGCAAGTTCGTTGTCTGTCATCCAGAAAGAAAGGGCATAGACACGGTGCCGGTTCTGCTTGTAGCAGTCTCGATATTGGGAGCCCCTTTTACCAGCGGGTAAAAAACTCGTGAGAGCAGTAAGGTTTGCTTGTTGAATTGTCGTCGCCATAAATCCCTCAGCTCCTATGTATTTGTCTCGCTTGCGTTTTGACGAAGAGGCTCTCAGTTACAACGAATAACTTTGCAAGTCGTCCGCCATTTCGGGAACTTCGACTTCGGCCAACTTGGCTTCTGCCCTAAGGACTGCAATCAAATGGCCGATTTCCCGAAAACTGTGGATATATCAAAAAAAGCTCCCGCCCCATGGATATGGGACCTTACAGGCACTTACCTAGGCCCAAGGTTTCCTGGCGTCCACCCGTTTATTAGTAGAGAGGAATGCAGATACGGAGAGTTGGCATCAGGGTGCTCACATTTTCCATTTACAGACGATTAGTCCCTTAGCTCTTGGAGATGGCGGCTTTAGAGGGTTCAATATGATTCGCCACCGCTCGCACAAGTTGGCTGAAAGTAAAGGGTTTAGTAAGCACCTGGAGGTTTTTTTCCCGGGCCAGCCGGTCAATCTCAGGGGACCCCAAATCGGATCCGCAGAGAATCAGGTTCTTTTCCGCCCCCGGGGACTGAAGCCTTATGGATGCATAAATCTGATGCGCGTTCCACTCTCCGCCCAGGGTGCAGTCCACCACGATGGCGTCAAATTGCTGATGACGAATCGCCCGTAAGGCTTGCTCAGGCTCTGAAGCGGCGGTAACTTCCGCGCCGACAGCGATCAAAGCTTCGCGAGCCGTTTCAAGTAGATCTTCTTCGTTCTCGAGGAGCAGAATGCGGCAACTACGGAGCAGGCCGGAAGGAAGTTCCCCAGCCGCTGAATTGGACTCCTGCACCGCCGGGCCTGCCTGGAGGTAAATCTGGAAGCAGGCGCCCCCTCCGGAATGATTGGAGGCAAGAATCTCTCCCCCATGCTCTTTAAGAATTCCGTAACAGATGCTCAGGCCCAGCCCGGTTCCCTTTCCAGGAAGCTTTGTTGTGTAGAAGGGATCGAAAACGCGGTGGGGATCGGCCAGACCAGGGCCATTGTCGCGAAACTCGATCAGCACACGTCCATCAACATGCGCGATCCGAACCCACAGCTTGCCGCCGTGTCCGGTATCAATCAGGGCGTCCACGGCATTGTTAATGATGTTGAGAAAGCTCTGCTCCAGCTGATTAGCGTCAGCGATCACCCCGGGGATGCCGGATTCGAAGTCGCATTCCACTTCAATATTATTCCGGCGGAAGTCGTAATCTCGAAGAGCGAGTGTGTCGGCCACAATCTGGCGGGGATCCACCAGTGCCTTGGATGGCCTTCGGCTATGGGCAAACGACAGCAGATTCTGCACCAGCCGTTGGGTCCGATGCGCCTGCCGCCGCAGCTTGGAAACATAGTCGCGGCAACGCTCGTCCAGTTTTTCGCTCTCAAGCAACTGAGCGTATCCAAGGATGGCAGTGAGAGGATTGTTGATTTCGTGGGCCACGCCGGAGACTAACTGGCCGATGGCAGCCATCTTTTCACTCTGCAGAAGCTGCTCTTGAGTCTGGCGCAGGTTCTGATAGGCGCGGTTCGTTTCTTCATAGAGCCGGATCTTGTCGAGGCTGATGGCAAGTTGCCGGCCAATGGCAATGGCCAGGCTGCGCTCAGTGGAGCTGACGATATGCTCGCTACGCCAGCTTACCGTCAGCATTCCCACCACTTTGTCCCGAACTCGCATGATGGCCCAAACCCAGCTAATCAGAGCTTGTTCCCGCTTAAGAATCAGGATCTTCTCGGGAATGAGTGCCACATCTGCCTGGGTAATCACTTCCACGCCATCACGCTGAATCGCTTCAAGGAAAGGAGCCGGAAACTCTACCTCGGTCCAATGGGAGAGCGCTTCCGGGGAATACCCGAGAGCCGCCGTGCGGCGGAAGGTACTTTT
>DASZRZ010000489.1:0-2303 GCA_035548935.1 Terriglobales bacterium | reverse complement strand
ACTCATCGCGCTGCGGATTTACCGAGCCAAATCATTGAACCGCCCGCGCCATCCGGCGAATACAAATCCCTCGACAAAATTCAGCGCAGTACCGTGGTCTCTTCCCGAAATGCGGGGTTAGCGGCGGCGGGACCTGGCTCGCGCCGATGACTGAGTGCGGGAGGCAGAGGGGGCTTCCCCGGAAGCAAGCACGCGGTGAACGATGGGGCCGTTGAGCTTGTATTTGCGTTCGCTCACTTTGCCCTGCTCGTCTTTCACGGGCAGAAAGAAGACCGGCAGGCTGCCTTCCTTTTCAAAGGTCTCCACGGCGACGCGGGCCGGAAAAGCACCATTCAGATTACGCTCGCGATAGGCAGTCTCATACCGGTGACGTTTGAGATTCCAACTGAAAACCCGCGCCTGATCGAAGTCGTAAGGAAGGCCATCCTTCGATTCGGAGAGCAGAACGAGGTACTGGGGGACTTTCTTCTCCTGCTCGGAGTCCATCACTTCGTTTAGCACGAAGTACGCCACGATGCGCTCTCCTTCGGCATACTGGGCAATTTCCAGGGGAATATCGACGAATACCATGCGGGCCAATATCCAACCGGCAAGGCCCTTGGGACTGCGGACCAGCAGCCAGTCCTCCATTGGCAGCGGGAGCGGCTCGGGGACTTCATCGCGGGTGTCTTCGTCTTTTTCTTTATCTTTCTCTTTCTGTGCGGCAGGCTGCTGCGCGGGCTGATCCTTGGCGCGCGTGGTGCGTTGATAGATCTCGACCGGCTCGTCCTGCTGGAGCTGAAAGAGGTGGGGAGTGTCCCGCCCGGGGAAGATGTGCAGGTTTACGGCAGCACGAGTTACAGCGCGGGCTTGTACGGGAAGAGCGCGCGCGGTCTCCGGCAGCTTATGTGCCACCTCGTAAACCATTTCGCTGACCAGGTAGCGCTCCTGAATCCATCCCTGCTCACCGTTGGCGGTACGCACCAGGGCAAAACGGCGCCTTCGCTCCAGAACTTCCAGGCGATCCGAATTGTGCACGGTGGCAACTTTTTTATAAACCGGGGCCACGCGGTCGCGAATAAAGCTCTGCGGAACCGCCACGTAGGCAATCTCACGGCCACTTTCCTGTTTGCGGCAGGCGCAGGTAAAGGCGGCAGCCAACAGCGCAACGGCAAGAGCGGCGCGGCGAACAGAGGGTGAGGCTAGAGATGGTGAGACGAAAGACACAGGTTTTATGACTATAGCAGCGGATTCAGCGATGCCGGTTACTGGATGAATACAGGGTAGCAGGCAAGGGGAATTTACCGGCGGGACTGCCGGGAATGGGAGAAAATGTCCTCCGCAAAAACTGCGTGGAAACCAATCAAGCCGGAGTTCCGTCCAACGGCCTGAGGTAAGTCATGATCGGCAGTTCTTCCCGGCAGTGCGTTCAATCTCCGAAGCAAACGCCGATGGACTTGGCCATGGAGACGATTTCACCTTTCGGATCCACGGACTTCATCCTGCCCACCGCCTCGCTGATGTTGACGGGCACCACGCAGCCTCCGCGCAGGGCTACCATTTTGCCGTACTCCTCGCGGGCGATGAGTTCGACGGCGGCGGCGCCGAAGCGGGTGCTGAGCAGACGGTCAAAGGGCGAAGGAGAGCCGCCGCGCTGCACGTGTCCGAGGACGGTAACGCGAACCTCTTTTTTGGTGCAGCGGCCCAGCGCATCCCCTACGAGATTGCCGACAGCGGCGTAGCGCGAAGAGGAGCGCCTTTCCGCCTCAAAATGCGTCTGCAATTCTTCCGGCAGGCGCACACCTTCGGCAACGCAAACAACGGTGAAACGCTTGCCGGTACGCTCCCTGGCTTCAATGAAATCGCAGATGTTTTTCATCTGGAATGGAATCTCGGGAATGAGGATGATGTGCGCACCCCCGGCAATGCCGGATTCGAGCGCGATCCAACCGGCGTCACGGCCCATGACCTCGACGACCATGATGCGGTGATGGGATTCGGCGGTGCTGAAGAGCTTGTCAATGGCATCGACGCAGGTATGCAGGGCACTGTCGAAGCCGAACGTGATCTCCGTGGCGGAGAGATCGTTGTCGATCGTTTTCGGAACACCCACGACATTCATGCCCTTTTGCAGCAGTTCGAGGGCGATCGTCTGGGTTCCATCGCCGCCCACGACGATCACAGCATCGATACCCAGCTTGCGCGCGTTCTCGATGACTTCCATACTGCGATCGACCATGACTTCCTTGCCGTCCACCACCTGCTTGTAGCCGAAAGGATTGCCTTGATTGGCCGTTCCGAGAATGGTGCCACCGCGGGGAAGG
>DASZRZ010000488.1:0-10892 GCA_035548935.1 Terriglobales bacterium | reverse complement strand
CAGCCTCGCCTCGGATTGCTTACGATCTGGCCACTACAGTTACAGCGCACGCGCTTGATTTCCTCGAGCGGCAGCCAGAACTCTTTGGCGCACTTCATGCAGACGGCCATAAGTAATGCCGATGAGGTTATCAAGTGCCATGGATATACCCGTCCCTCGGCCCCAGCCAGAAATTGGCACTCCTGCTGAAGCAGTAGGGGATCATGACTTCCACAATTAGGGCAGCTATCAGAGTTCCCGCTGCCCAGTTGCGATGGCCCACCTGCCGACACCATTTGAGAGTTTTCCTTTGATGCCATGCCGTGGAATCCTTTCACCATTTGTGAATTATCGTCACCAACGAGCACATATCCACGCCCGCCGCAACCAAGGCACGCAGCCACACTATGAGGTTGGCAGCCGTCACCGTTGCACCTTTGGCATTTCGTAGTTGTGTTATTTGCCACGCTTCACCTTCTTCCGTTTCCTCGGTTTCGGCTGCTTTGCTTTTGGACGGTAGTTCAGAACCACATCGGCAACCGCGTCCAAAGCTTTCGGGGGAGTCGGCTTCTTCTTCATGCCGTCAACTCCTTGAACGTGAGCCGCTTGCCAGCGATGGCCGCAACCATCGAATCCAGCCGCTCCAGCGAGTGCCGCTTCACATTGCCTTCGTTCAGCCGGAAGGAAAACTCATTCAGGTAACGGCTCAGGTGCTTCGGCGTGACCTTGTGATAGACACCATAGACACCGCGTTTCAGGACAGCCCAGACGCTTTCAATACTGTTCGTGCTGGCCGCTCCGCGTGCATACTCGCCAGCCGAGTGGTTCACCGCTTCATGGCGGAAGAACAGGCCGTCCAGGTCGCTGAATACGATGTGATCGTCGCTGTAGAGTTGGGAGCCAAGTTCGACGTTATTGTGGATGTGTTCAGTTACCGCCCGCAGGCTGCGCATCTCCATCGTGGTAGCGATAACCCGCCCGCCACGTTCCCGCATCCCCAAGACGGCGGTTTTGCCTACTGAGCCGCGTCCCATGCGAAGCTTCTTGTGCGCGTGCTTGTTGGCTTCCTTGCCACCGATAAAGCACTCGTCCAGTTCCACGATGCCGCGCAGTTTCGCGAGCTTTGCCCCGCCACAAGCCTCCCGCAGCCGATGCAGCATGAACCATGCCGACTTCTGGGTAACGCCAATCTCTTTCGCCAGTTGCAGGCTGGAGATGCCCTTGCGGGCGGTCACCAGCAGGTACATGGCATAGAGCCACTTATGTAGGGGGATGTGGGACCGCTCAAAGATGGTGCCTGTGCGGATCGTGAAATCAACCTGACAGGCATTGCAGCGGTAGAAGCCGCCCCTGCGGGTGGTAATGCGCTCCCCCGCTTTGCAGGCTGGACAGATGACGCCATCGGGCCACAAGCGAGATTCGAGATACAGCCGGGCGCTTTCCGCGTCGGGAAACATCTCGAACAATTGGAACGTGCTGATTGTGCTCTTGCTCATGACGTAAAGATAGTTGACTCCCGCACGTTTGTCAAGGGAGTAAAGTATGTAATTCCCAAATAAAGGCCCAAAATGAAGACACGTAGGCATCACAGGCGAAGCTTTGTTGCGCGCCATTCACTGAGTATCGCTGCCGGGTCCGTACTGATTTTGTGGATTGTGCTTTACAGCTACTCCGATCCGCGGACCCACCTGGGATCGTTTTTCGGCAATGCCATAGCCGACTGGTCGGGTGTGGTGATCACGGTCATCGCCACCAAGTTTCTCTATGAGAAGGGATCGGTCGAAAGCCGCCCCCTGCCCAATAATTTGCTTACCCCGGTTCTTGAGATAGTCCGCGACCATTCGCTCACCATCTTCCTGGTGCTCACCGGCATTGGATGGATTGTGCTCTATGGGCGCGGAGACCCGGAGAGCAAATGGGGACAGGTGGTGGGGAACATCGTCTCCGAGTGGACTCAGATTCTCGCACTCGTGCTGATGACGAAGCGTCTTGTGGAAGAGCATTCCAAGGAAAGCCGCCGCTGAGGTGCAGGCTCTTGGCTCAGGCGGCCGGGAAGCTGGAAAGGCCCGTATCCCGGGTTTCCGGCATGAGCAGCAGTCCCACGAGCGTCAGCAGGGCCGCCACGGAAAGGTAGTAGCCTGCATATTGCAGCCCGTAGGTTTTCGCCAGCCATGTGGCGATATACGGGGCCAGCGAGGCTCCGAGAATGCCCGCGAAGTTAAAGGCCAGCGAACTTCCGGTATAGCGCACGGAAGTAGGGAAGAGTTCGGAAAGCACCGTGCCCAGCGGGGCATAGGTAAGGCCCATCAGGGAGAGCCCGATCGACATCATCACTACCGCACCCACGGCCCCGGCATTGAAGATGGGAGCCATCACCGTACCAAAGATGGCAATCAGTATGGTGACCCCGATCAGCGTGCGGCGGCGTCCACGTTCTGCCAGCAAGGCCGCCGGGGGAATGGCCAGTGCGAAGAAAAGAACGCTGAACAATTGCATTAACAAAAACTTTTCGCGGCTGTAGCCGAGTTGTGAAGTTCCCCACGATAGCGCGAACACCGTCATCAGGTAGAAGAGGACGAAAGTTGCCAGGCACCCCAGCGTGCCTGCCACGAGCTGTTTGCCATGATTCCGGAGCACCACCAGGATCGGAACTTTTACCTGCTCGCGGCGGTTGAGTGCCTCCTGAAACACGGGCGTTTCGGTGATCGTCAGCCGTACATAGAGGCCCACGAGCACGAGCAGGGCGCTGGAGAGAAAGGGGAGACGCCAGCCGTAGCTGAAGAACTGCTTCTCGGTGAGCAGCCGGGAAAGCAGCAAAAAGATTCCGCCTGAGAGGAAGAAGCCCAGCGGAGCGCCGAGCTGGGGGAACATGCCATACCATGCCCGCTTGCCGGGAGGCGCATTCTCGATTGCCAGAAGCACGGCTCCGCCCCACTCTCCTCCCAATCCCAGCCCCTGGCCAAAGCGGCACGTTGCCAGCAGCAGCGGCGCGGCAAAGCCAATCGTGCTGTAGGTTGGCAGAGCGCCAATGGCTACTGTCGAGAGGCCCATGGTCCCCAGGGCCACAACCAGAGTTTTTTTGCGTCCGATGCGGTCGCCGAAGTGGCCGAAGAGGGCGGAGCCGATGGGACGGGAAAAAAACGCAATGCCAAAGGTTGCCAGTGAGGCCAGGGTGGCCGAGGCGGGATCGGATGCGGGAAAAAACAAACTGGGAAAGACCAGCACCGCGGCGGTTGCGTAAATGTAGAAGTCAAAAAACTCGATGGCCGTGCCAATCATGCTGGCGAAGAGAACCTGGCGTGGCGTGTTCACGGACGGGCGCAGTTCCAGGGCACCCTTCCTCTTGGCGGCTTGGGGAGCTTCGATCAGGCAGTCAGTATATGACTCCTCGTCGGATCGTCTATTACAATATGCAGGCTTGCCGGGATGGCGGAATTGGCAGACGCGCTGGTCTTAGGAGCCAGTGCCCAAAAGGCGTGCAGGTTCAAGTCCTGTTCCCGGCACCAGTTTGTTTCTTCCACCTGCGTTCAACGGAAATTTACCAACCACCCCTCGCATCCCATAGCGCTGAGGCTGTTTCAACCATAAGGCCCGTATGAACCTGCTGGAGCAACTAAGGGAAGATCCTCGCGTCACCGTTCGCAGGACGGGCAATCCCGATCCAGCGGGCAAGTGCATCGTCTACTGGATGCAGCGGGCGCAGCGTGCCCTGCAGAATCCCGCTCTCGACGTTGCGGTTGCGGTGGGCAACGAGTTGCGGCTTCCGGTGGTGGTTTTTTTTGCTCCCATCCCGTTTTATCCCAATGCCAACCTGCGGCACTACGCGTTCCTGGCCGGGGCCGTTCCTGAACTTGGCGAGCGCCTTGCCAGGCGCGGCATAGGACTCGTATTCCGAGCTTATCCTGACCACCAGTTGTTCAAATTCTGCGAAGAGGTACGCCCCGCGCTTCTGGTCGGAGATGAAAACCCGATGCGCGTTCCCGAGCAGTGGCGCGCCACGGTTACCCGGCAAGTCCGCATCCCCTTCTGGACCGTGGATGCCGACGTGATCGTGCCCAGCAAGCTGCTGGGCAGAGAGCACTATGCTGCCCGCACGATCCGCCCACACATCCTGCGGCTGATGCCCCAGTTCCTGGAGCGCGGAGGAATTACGGCGGCTGATATCGGAGCACCTGATATTAAGGCGCGGATTCGCTGGTCGGCGCCCGCCGGGCTATCGTCGATTCCGTTAGACCACGACTTCATGCGCGATTGGAAGATTGACCGCTCCGTGCCGGCGGTTCGAAGCTGGCAGAGCGGTACAGCGGCGGCGATGGAAAAGCTTCAGGATTTCGTTGGCAAGAAATTGCGAGGCTACATCAAAGACCGCAATCATCCTGAGGTCGATGGAACCAGCAGCCTGTCTCCGTATCTCCACTTCGGACATATTGGTCCGCATACTATTGCGGCTGCCGTCGGCAAAGCCTCTGCACCGGCGGCTGCCAGGCAGGCTTTTCTGGAGCAGTTGATTGTGCGGCGCGAGCTTTCCGTCAACTTCGTCCGCTACAGCCCCGATTATGACTCCATTGAAAGCATGGAGCCATGGGCCCAGCGCTCGCTTGCGGAACATGCCTCCGATACAAGGGCTGTGCTCTATAGCGACTCACAACTGGAGAACGCCGAAACTCACGATGTCTTGTGGAATGCAGCCCAAAAGCAGATGGTGTACGCCGGATGGATGCACAACTATCTTCGCATGTACTGGGCCAAGAAAATTCTGGAGTGGAGTCCCTCGATCGCGGTGGCGCACCGCCGGGCTGTGTGGTTGAACGACCGTTATGAACTAGATGGGCGCGATCCGAATGGGTATGCCGGAATTGCCTGGGCCATACTGGGGAAGCATGACCGTCCGTGGTTTAACCGCCCCGTGTTCGGCGCCATCCGCTACATGTCGCAGCAGAGCACCTCGCGCAAATTCAATGCCCGGCAGTACATTGCAAGCATTGAAGCCCTGGCCGGGGGGAAATCCCCCGGCATTTAGGAAAACCTGTTACGCGCGACGGGGCGGGTGTCACTCGCAGTTATTTCGAGGCGTACCATTCCGCGCCTGTGGCCAGGCCTGCCCGTTCCTTCGGAATGGAGACCACTTTCATCTGCTGCCAGTCGTATGGGAATTCCTTCCCGCAGTCGAGACACACGACATAGGTCCCGGTCAGCGAGGCCGCTTCCGTGCGGCGCTGTCCCGTTTTGCTGGTGATGGGGAAACTGGAGTGGCTATGAGAACACCCAAACAGTAGATCAAGGAAGTTTGCCATCTTTCACCTACCCTGTTCGCCGGGCCGTAACACTCATTTCCACTGGATTAAGCGCCGGCGGTTTAATACTTAGATTGCGGAAGCAGGGGAAAAGTTTCGCGGGAGTGTAAGTGATGCAGTCACGTGGGTTACTGGATGAAAAGATGTCAAAGGTGCATTTTATGCGGGGAATTCAGGCAGTGCCGGGAGGGATTTTTTTCGACTGGCATTTACTCATAATCGCCGTTCGCAGCCGGCCCCTTAAATCCTCGGGCAATTCATAAAGGTGTGAGTCCTTATAGATCTCGATGGTTTTCTTGGTTGTGTTGCAGATAACGAAGCAGTCGCGGCACCATTGCAGGTGCTCCTCAAGCTGCGCTCGTGTGGGCGCATCCAGGCTCTGATCCAGGTAGTCGGTCAGCTCTTTGAGAAACTCGGAGCAAGTCACTGTCTGCCGTCTCCGCTCTTTTTATCGTTTGCGAAAAACTTGTTCAGCCGGTCGCGCAGTTGCAGACGGGCTCGCAGAAGCCGCGATTTTACTGCAGGTATGCTCAAATTCAATGCCTCCGCCGTTTCTTCTGTGGATAACCCCTCCACATCACGCAATACAAAAACCGTACGGAACCCGGGGGGCAGCCCCTGGATCGTCTTCTGTAAAAGATCCCGCAACTCCGCCTGCGTATACAACTGCTCGGGATTGGGTGACCAATCCGCGATCTCCCGCGGAATGCTGTCGTCCTCGGTGCGGACGTCTTCATCCAGCGAAACCGTGCGCTCCGGGCGGCGCTTGCGAAGGCGCATAAGCGCCTCATTCACCGCAATCCGCACCAGCCAGGTGTAAAACTTCGACTGCTCCTGGAACTTCGCCAGGTTTTCGTAAGCCTTCAGGAACGCGTCTTGAACAACGTCTTCCGCATCTTCGCGGTTGTGCGTGATGTGCTGTGCGATGCGGAAGACATTCCGGTCGTACCTGCGCACCAGTTGTTCATAAGCACTGACGTCGCCCGCCTTGGCGGCGCGAACCAGTGAAAGCTCGTCAACTGCCTCGTTCGCCTTTTGGATGGTTTCCATCGAACTCCCGATGCAAATTTTCCCGACCCCAGGCATTACCCTCGTTCCAGCCCGGTTAGAGGGTACCGCAGGTCACGGGCCTCGCCCGATCCCGGGCAAAGTCCATGCTGGAATCATCATTCTAGCCGTTGGACGTTTGTGGCGTCCCTTCGTTTTTCAGGATTTTTAAATTATCTGTTTTCCCGCGGTTACGAAAAGGTTTCACCCTGTCGCGTGTTGCACTTACGTCACCTCTGTTTCCGGTCCGGAACCTGCGTTTTCGCCGTATAATCCCCGCAGCTTAACGGTTGCTTTACCGGTATTCCAGTATGTGGAACTCCGGACCACCGTGGAGCGTTCTCATACCATGCGGTTTTCAGGGGCCAACGCACGACAGTCTTACCGTGGAGAGACTTAGGGATGGCTGATTCCGAACAGATACGGCAGTCAGTGAAGCGCGCGGTGGAAGAGGCCGTTCACGCCCACGCATCCGCGCTGGAAGCTCAATTGACAGGCCGCCTGTGCGAGGTTCTGCCCGCTCTTCAGGGCGCTTCGATCTCCGCCGATTCGGTTCCTTCTTTGCTGGCCGCGGTGAATTCGCTGCAGAGATATTCCACCCAGGCCGACATTCTAAGTTCCTTGCTGCAGGTCGCCGCTGGCTTCGCCGCGCGAAGCGCGCTGTTTGTGCTGCGCTCCGGTTCCTTCGTGATCTGGAAGGCGCACGGTTTTTCGACTGCCGAGATCAGGGTTGTAACCCTCGATAGCACCAGCCCCATTTTTCAACGTGTGATTCACGAACGCACCTCCGCCATTGCCGGGGAGAGGGAACTGAGCCATGGATTTCCCGTTTCGGTTCCCCATACGGCAGAACGGGTCGAGGCCCTTTTATCGCCGCTCACGGTTCGCGAGAAGGTCGCGGCCCTGCTCTATACGGATACCAGTCCCGGGTCTCACTCGAAGTTGAACGCAAGCGCGCTCGAGTGCCTTGTGCGCTTCGCCGGGCTATGGCTGGAGATCGTCGCCTCACGCAAGGCCGTCGCCACACCCGATCTCGATATGCGTGCAGCTGATCCCAGGCCCATGGCTGCGCCCGCTCTTGCTCCGGAAGCCTATGCCCCAACGGCACATAATGGGGATTTGCCGCATCCACCGGAAGCTGCGGCCTTCGCGCCCGGCATGCATTCTACCAATGGAGATGGGGAGCAGGTGCAGGGCTTTTCTCCGCCGCCGTCCTATCCGCAGAGTTCGGGCGATGACGAAGTTCATCGCAAAGCCCGCCGTTTCGCCAAGCTGCTGGTGGATGAGATCAAACTCTATAACCAGCAGAAGGTTGAGGAGGGGGTTAAGAACCGCGATCTCTACTCCCGGCTTAAAGTGGAGATTCAGAAGAGCCGCGAGAGCTACCAGAGGCGTTATGGAAATTCGGTGGCTGCTTCGAACGACTATTTCGGAGAGGAACTGGTACGTGTCCTGGCAGGCAATGACCCGGCACTCCTCGGAAGCGAAGAATCGAGATAAACTAGTCTTGCTGTGCGTAACTGGATGCTATTTCTGCTGCTGTTCGTTTTTGTAAATTCCACTGCCTCCTCCGCAGGTACGCAGTCCCTCACCTCAACAGCAACAACCTCGAAGGCCAAACCGCAAGCGCGAAAAACGTCTGCGCGCAGTTCCGCAAGCGCGGGAAAGGCTGCGGCAGGAAGCGCGGCCAGCAAAAGTTCGGCCAGCAAAAGAAAAGCTGCCGGCAGAAAAACAACTGCGCGGCGCAAACCCGCGGCAAGCCCGGCTCGCCTGCGACGGGCGCAGCGGGCGTTTGTTGCCTCTGCCGAACTGCGTCCCATGGCGCAGCAGTTGCTGGAGGATCCCACCCCTGCGGCCTATGCAGGAGTCGAAACCTATGCCCTGCGCCACGCGCAAGCCGATTCAGGTGCATTGGCATGGCTGGCCGTGGGTTACTCCCGCTATCGTGCCGGGGAGTACGACAAAGCGGTCAGCTCGCTCAAACGGGCCCGGGCTCATGCCGGGGAAATCGGCGATTATGTCGATCATTTTCTCGGCGCTTCCTACGTTGCACTGGGCGATGCTCCCTCTGCCTCGGCGCTTCTTCGCGACTTCGATTCCCGCTATCCCGATTCGCTGTTCTCTCGCGAGGCCGCATTGAACTATGCCCGCGCCCTCATCAAAATGGGAGAATCCGCCCAGGCTGCGCAGGTGCTCAGCAGCCGACGCGAGCCCATCCGCGCCGACATCGAATTGACGCTGGCCCGCGCGTTATTGGATTCCGGCAATGCTCCGCGCGCGATCCTGCTGCTGCGAAATCTTTACTACAATCTTCCACTTTCGGATGAAGCTTCCACCGCCGGAGATCTTCTCAAATCCACCCCCGGAGTGCCCGAGGGAAGCGCCGTGGAGCGCCGCACCCGCGCCGATCTCCTGGCCCGTGGACGCCGCTATCGCGAAGCGATTGCCGCCTACCGCGACCTACTCACTCAGGCAGCGCCCGATCAGCAGCCAGACCTTCGGCTGGCGCTGGCGCGCACACTCCACCGCAACGGGGAGGATCGCGAAGCCCGTGGACTGCTTGAGAGTCTGTCTTTCTCTGACGTGGGATCGTCCGCGGTGGAATCGCAAGCCGAGCGTCTTTACTATCTGGCGGAAATCGCCCGCTCCGATCGCGACGAAGACCGCTTCCAGATGCTTGTGCAGCAGCTCAGGGAAACAGCTCCCGCCAGCCGTTGGCTTGAGCAGACCCTGCTTTCAGCAGCCAACATGTATCTGCTGAAGCCGGACTATGATCGCGCCATCGATTTTTATCGCGAGATCGGCGAACGGTTCTCCAGCGGCAGCCTTGCGCCAAGTGCGCACTGGAAGGCCGCATGGCTGGCATTCCGGCAGGGAAGAGTGGAGGAAGCCCGCCGCGACTTCGAGCAGCAGATCGCGCGGTATCCCTCATCTCCTCAAGCGTCGGCGGCGATTTATTGGCGCGCGCGTATTGCGGAAGACGATAAAGATATTCCCCGCGCATGGGCCTGTTATCAGCGGCTCAGCCAGCGCTTTGCCAATTATTACTACTCCGATCTGGCGCGCGAGCGGATGATGCAGCTGAAGCGTCCGGCGGTTATTCCCGAGTTTCCTCTGCTGGATCATCTTCCGCCCATCAGCCTCTCCAGTGCGCGCGCCGCCTTGCCGGTGCTGCCTTCCGACGACATCCGCCTGGGCAAGGCCCACCTTCTGCAGAATGCCGCGCTCTACGATTTTGCCGCGCGTGAATTGCAGTCCGCCGCCGACCAGGGCGCCGATTGGGCTGCCATCGAAATGGCGCGCATGTATACGCAGGGAGGTCTTTACTTTCAGGCGCTGCGTACGCTGAAACGCACCGTGCCCAGCTATTTCTCGGTAGAACTCGATGCGCTGCCCCGGCCCTACTGGGAGAGCCTTTTCCCGCGGGCCTACTGGACCGATCTCGAAAAGTTTGCACTCGACAATGGGCTGAATCCATTCCTGGTCGCCTCACTGATCCGGCAGGAGTCCGAGTTCAACCCCGGGGCAGTCTCGCGGACCAATGCGCTGGGCCTGATGCAGCTCATGCCGGCCACGGCCAAGAACGTCGCGCGCCAGCTCGGAATCCGTGGATTTTCCAACAGCCAGCTGTTGGTCCCCTCCAGCAACCTGCGGCTTGGAATGCGCCACTTTCGCGAGTTGCTGGACCGCTTTGACGGTAAGCCGGAGTATGCACTCGCCGCTTACAATGCCGGGGCCAGCCGTGTGGATAGCTGGCTGATGATGGGAAATTATCGCGATGCCGTGGAGTTCGTCGAGTCGATCCCATTCACGGAAACCCGCGAGTACGTGCAGGCGATCATGCGCAATGCCAGCGTCTACCGGAGGCTTTATCAGGCGCAGGAGAGATCGCGCGTTCAGCCTGCGGCCATTGCCCCGATCGCTGAATAGCTCGAACTACCGATTTTTATTCTCTGGATATTTTTTCTGATGATAAAAACCAGGGGATTTAACGGGAGGCGTTCTGTTCAGCGGGAGACCTGGCAAGCAGTATCTCGGCCACCAGCAGAAGCGCTCCAATCACAATTGCGCTGTCGGCAATGTTAAATGCAGGCCAGTGATACTGGGAGATGTAGAAATCCAGGAAATCAACCACTCGGCCATAGAGCAGGCGGTCCCAGAGGTTTCCCACCGCGCCGCCAAGAATTAAGGACAGTCCAACTCCAGTCACGGTAATTGAGTGGCTGTTCTTCCATAGCAGGGCGGAAACCACGATCAGAGCGATGGTGGAAAACATAATCAGAATGGAAGTTTTCCATTCCGAAGTGGAGTCGGCAAACAGGCCGAAGGCGGCTCCACTATTCTGCACATGGGTGAGCCGCACGAAACCGGGCAGAATGCTGATGCTGTCATGCAAATCCACGCGCGTTGCCACCAGCCATTTGGTGACGCGGTCGAGCATGATGACCCCCACCGCGATCAGGAAGTGATACTTCCTCATGGCATGTGGTCCGTTACTGGACATGAGCTTCAGACCCTATCTCCCGCAGCGCCGGACTACAGCGCTCGCAGACCGTGGGATACTCCGCGTTC
>DASZRZ010000487.1:0-5219 GCA_035548935.1 Terriglobales bacterium | reverse complement strand
AGCGGGGTCCATCCTGACAATGGGGTTCCCGCCTTGCGCTTGCGAAGCGGCCGATTCGGTCTCCTGCGAGAAAGCAGGCACGGCAGACAGGGAAACGGCAGGGATTGCAACCAACACCAGACTCGATGTTAGGACCAAACTCAAGGACGTGACGAAAGAGGCCAGACGGAATTTATTCAAGAGTCATCTCCAAAGCACTTTAGAGTGGAGCTGCGAAGTTTGCACTTTGCTCTCGCGATGTGTCAACCGCAGGCCAAAGCGCATCAGGGACGCCCGGCCTTACGCTTTGCGGCCGGTGGCCTGGGAGGCTCAAGCGGTGGCAGCCCAAGGAGCTTCGCCGGATTTTCTTTGAACATCAAATTAAGTTCACGTTCGGTAACCCCTCGTGAGCGCAGTCCCTTGGCAGCCATGGCGAGGCAGTCGGTGGGAAAGGGGTACGATTTCTGTCCGCAATCGGAAGATATGATGATGTGTTCCGCGCCGACCCTGTGAATGCTCTTGAGGGCCGCAGTAAACCCACTCCCGTCGGAACGGCTCTTCTCAGTGGCTTTGCCGGTAATCATGGGAGAGGCGGTGACTTCAATGAACGCCCCGGTCTTGGCGATTTCTTCCAGTTGTGGAATGTCATACGGATGGGTGGCCAATACCTGCAAGCCCAGTTTCCGCCCTTCCCGGGCGAGAAGCAGGTGTTCTTCGGGGGTAGCGTGTCCGGTGGCTAGCACCAACGGGCCATTGCTGTTGGCGGTTGTCATGGTCGCGAGCTTGGCAATAAGCTCCACCACCTCGGGCAGAAGCTTCCCATCCTTGGAGACCGCAACGTACTTGGGAGAGTTGGCAGGCAGCCATTGCATCCATGTGCGGTTATCTTTTCCCCGCTGTTCGATGCCCTGCCACGATGTCAGCGAGTCGCGGGTAGGCATCTCCACGATGCGTCCCCAGCCGCCAGTGATTTGCGAGAACTGATCGGCGGCGGCGATGTTAATGCCGCCGGTGGCGAAGTTTTGAGCGAACCGTCCGAAGACCTCCACTCCGGGAACCTCCTGGCGCGCCAGCAGCGCCATGGCAGCCGAGGCCGTGCTGGTGTGGGTCTTGTGCACGAATCCGCGCATGCCGACTTCTTTGGCTACCCTCGCCATCTGGATGACGCTGACCACCCGGACCAGCTCATTGTTCGCACCCGTGGGCGTATCCGGATCGACGTGCAGGTGGATGTCAATGGCTCCAATCAATGCCGGATCAGTCAGACCCATATTGGTTGGTCCGCGCTTGGGGTCGACGGCGTAACCGTTAGGCAGGTAGACCTGCGATTCAACACCACGCTTTTGAGCTGTCCCCGGGATGGGGAAGACCATGGCTACGGATATCAACATCAGTGCGGATGCAAGAAAACTACGCGCGGCTTTCATTTTGCGAACTCCCGTTTACATATTCCGTTGAAGGTTTGCGACCGCTTACGAGGAGATGGCATCGAAACGATAGATTGCAGGATTTCACGCGAGATTACCGCCATCCCGAACGCATGACAATACACGAGAGAGCGCCTTGCGTCACGCGAGCAGTTCAGAATGCGCACAACCCCGATTTCCCAACTACAATTGCATCAAGGAAGCCCAACTTATGAAAAACGTAACCGCCCAGCCGGAAGCAAACCTTACGCAGCCTGTCACAACCTATAGCGCGAAGGCGTATTCCGCCCGAAACGCCACTTCGCCTCTCTCTCTCGACTCGATTCGCCGCCGTGAGCCGCGCCCGCAGGATGTTCAGATTGAAATCCTTTTCTGCGGAGTCTGCCACTCCGACCTTCACCAGGCGCGCAATGAATGGAAGTCCACGATAGAGACCACATATCCCTGCGTGCCGGGACACGAAATTCTTGGCCGCGTAGTGAAGGCAGGCAGCAAGGTAACCAAATTCAAGGAAGGCGATTTCGCCGCCGTGGGATGCATGGTGGACTCGTGCCGGGTTTGCTCCGCCTGCCGCGAGGGCAGCGAGCAGTTTTGCGAAAAAGGTGCGACCTTCACCTACAACTCCGAAGACAAGCTTCTGGGTGGAGTCACCTATGGCGGATATTCGGACAGTATTGTGGTGGATGAAGCCTTTGCCTTGCGCGTCTCTTCGCAACTCGATCCCGCTGCCGCCGCTCCGCTGTTGTGCGCCGGGATCACCACGTATTCGCCGCTTCGCCACTGGAATGTAAGCCGGGGCCAGAAGGTCGGAATTGTAGGCCTGGGCGGGCTGGGCCATATGGCGGTCAAGTTCGCCAATGCCTTTGGCGCCCACGTGGTCCTGTTTACAACCTCTCCCGGCAAGTCGGCGGATGCGGTGAGGCTGGGCGCCTCTGAGGTTGTTGTTTCCAAAAATGAAGCCGAAATGAAGAAGCATGAGGGCAGCTTCGACTTTATTCTGGATACGGTCTCCGCCGCTCACGATCTGAATGCCTATCTCAACCTGCTCAAGCGCGACGCCACCATGACCCTGGTGGGAGCGCCTGAGACTCCATCTCCCGTAAAAAGCTTTGGCCTGATCTTTAAGCGGCGGCAGCTCGCCGGTTCGCTGATTGGCGGCATTCGCGAAACGCAGGAGATGCTGGATTTCTGCGCCAGCCATGGCATTACCTGCGATGTCGAGCGCATTAAAATCCAACAGGTGAACGAAGCCTATGAGCGGCTGCTCAAGGGAGATGTTAAGTACCGCTTCGTGATCGATATGGCGTCACTGAAGGGCTGACTGGAAGGCTTACAGGAAATCAAAGCCGCGCGGGGATGCGAGTACGCCCGCGCGGCATTTGATTGGAGCCCGCTTTCCTGCTGCTACTTATCCCCTACCTGGGTCGATGTTGCCGGACCATCTCCCACGATCTCAAGCATTACCTCTTCGTCCTTGGCGCCGTCGTAATGGATGCCGTTGGCAAAGTGCGTGACAAAAGAACCGGCAGGCACGGGCACCATGGAATCGAGATTGTAGTTCGATCCGGTTGCCACCCACCAGGTACCGGAGATCACGTGAATGAAGCGGTCATGGGGATGGAAATGTGGATGGCTGTTGTGGTGCGGCGACCACTTGGCGAGTACGCCGTAAGGGCCGGGCTTGCTGGGATCCCCCCACAGGATGGCCTGCGATTGTCCATTCTTGCTCTCCACCCAATTGAGCTGGCTGGGCAATTTATATACCAGGGCTTTGGAGTCCAGTTCCGCCGCCTTGAGCGAGCCAATCGTCAGTAAAGCCACAATCGTTAAACCGGCCAGCAACCAGCTCTGGCGCAGCGAAAAATAAATTCCAGACTTCGACATCGTGCTCTCCTTTTGCCAGCGGTTACCTGTCCAGGCTGATACAGGCTCCGCAAGGCAATGACTGCGGGATTCTATCAGCAGAAGACTCAGGGTGAGGTAAGAAGAGCGGTTTTTGGTCTATAGTATTGCGGTCTGCGTGGCCGGAGGATGTCACTCCCCGAACAGGATGGAATCGACCGGTCCATCGGCGAGCCCAGTGAGAAAGACGAGCCTAGTGGGGAAACAAAGTCCACTGAGAAAGACGAGTCCAATCATGAACCTTTCTTTCCTTTCTTTCCGCAAGCCGCTGCTCCTGTCCGTGCTGTTGTCTCTGGCTGCAATGGCGGCTCTGGCCGCGACGGCCCCGAACTCAGAGCCTCCCTCGTGGGCCTTCGTGGTTTCACCCACCCCGCCACCGATTCAGGACGATGGCAGTGTGCTGCACGTCCCCGGCAGCAGCAGGGGATTCTCTCTGAGCGAAGTGAAGGCTCTATTCGGAGCTCCCGACTGGCATCCCGACGAGCATCCTGCAATGCCCAATGTGGTTGCCACAGGTCGCGCACCTGATGTCCGGCCTTGTGCCTATTGTCATCTTCCCAATGGCCTGGGGCGTCCCGAGAATGCCAGTCTGGCGGGTTTGTCCCCCGCGTATATCAAGCAGCAGGTGGCCGACTTCAAGAGCGGCGCCAGGAAGAGTTCCCAGCCAAATCTGAATCCGCCGAACCTCATGATCGGGGTGGCGAAGCATGTTACCGATGCCGACCTGGACGCGGCGGCCAACTATTTTGCAAGTCTGAAGCCGATGCCGTGGATCAAGGTAGTTGAATCCAATACCATTCCCAAAACCCGCATCAATGGCGGGATGCTCATGCCGGCTTTAGAGGGAGGCACTGAGCCGATTGGAAACCGTATCGTCGAAATTCCCGACGACGTAGCCCGAACCGAGCTTCGCGACTCACAATCGGCATTTACGGCCTACGTTCCCGTGGGCAGCATTCAGCGTGGCGAGATGCTGGTCGCGACCGGTGGCGCGAAAGTTGTTGCCGGAAAAATCGTCCCCGGTAAAACCATACAGTGCGGAATCTGTCATGGCGCTGACCTTCGAGGACTGGCTGCGGTACCCCGCCTTGCAGGCCGTTCGCCCAGTTATCTCATGCGGCAGCTTTACGATATCCAGCACGGCTCGCGGGCGGGCCCATGGACAGGCCTTATGCAGGGAGTGGTCGCCCATCTCGACCAGAATGACCTAATCGACATTGTGGCCTATCTCTCCTCCCGCACGCCGTGAACCGTTAGCCGTGAATCACTTAGAGAGGGAAAAACTTCCGCTATGGGCGCTGGATAACGGACGTATAATGAAGACGACGTTTCTTCTGGCTGGGATTCTGTGAATCTCTCGCGATCTTCCATGCCGACCTTGCTTGTTCTTCTGCTCCTTTCCCCCCTTGCGTTTGCGTCCGACAATCCAAAGCAAGCCGCCAACGATCAGGAGATGAGCAAGGCGACCCGCATGGAAGTTGTTCGCCGCCTCAATGCCGAGGCGGTGTTTATCCGTCGGCTCTTTCCCATGGGGCCCACGGGCCTGACGCTGAAGGGCGACGAGATCACTCCCAACGATTCTGAGATGCAGCGCTTGATCGCGGGCTATGGTCCGGCGGTCAAGCCCGGAGACCGCGCCCGAATTACCAATGTGGAATTCAAGGGCAGCAAGCGCATCGTGTTCGAGATCAATGGCGGTCCGAGCCGCAAGAAGAAATGGTATGAGCACCTGGAAGTTTCCGGCATGGGGGGCACGGCGACGGCCCCTACCGATCCCAGCCTGAATGCACGTGGATCGTTTGTGGTTCTGGAGTTCGACAAACACGTGCCCGAAATGTCAGTCGACCGGATTAAAGAGCTGCTCTCCCCGGTATTCGACTTCCACTCCAAGTCCGCCACCGAAGCCTATCT
>DASZRZ010000486.1:0-10117 GCA_035548935.1 Terriglobales bacterium | reverse complement strand
GAACCTGGACATTACGAATTACGTTGTCTCGCAGGCGCTGAATGGATTGTTTTATACGCTGGGGCAGGAAGAGCAAAAGATACGCAAAGACCCGGCGGCGCAGACGACGGCTTTGCTGAAGCAGGTGTTCGGCAAATAGGTCTTCAAGAAGATAGGCCAATCGAAAGAAGGCCAATCGAATACAGGTCAAGGTTGATTGCCATGCCCAATCATCGCTGGCTCGTGCTGTTTTTCTTCCTGGTGGTGTGCTTCGGCGCGGCGGGGGTGGGTTCGCTATGGACCTCTTCGTCGGTGAACGGCTGGTATGTGAACCTGCGGAAGCCATCGTTCAATCCGCCGAACTGGATCTTCGCGCCGGTTTGGACAACGCTGTATTTTTTGATGGCGGTGAGCGCGTGGATGGTTTGGGAAAGAGGCGGTTGGAGTGGGGCCAAAACCGCCTTGATTCTGTTCTTTGTGCAGCTTGCGCTTAATACCGCGTGGTCCGGTCTGTTCTTTGGACTGCAACGTCCGGGAGCTGCGCTGGTGGAGATTGTCTTCCTGTTTGCCGCCATTGTAGCCACGACTCTGGCGTTCCGGACATTTTCAATGACCGCCTTCTGGCTTATGACGCCCTACGTCCTGTGGGTCGCCTTTGCCTCTTTCCTGAACTTCAACATCTGGCGGCTGAACTCCAGCGCGCAGTAAAGGCCGGGCACTGCGTCTTCTTTACACTGATTGTTTAGCGCCCGCCAGCTCTTTTTCGAGGCGCGCAATCATGGAGCGCAGCCAGGTGGCGAGAGCCTCTTCTTTATTCTGCTGCGTGCCGTGCTCGTCAAGACTGTTCAAGGTATGGCCCTGAGGGTCCAGAATAATGTGGTGGCAGGGCATGTCTGCGTTGCGTTTGTCCGCGGGAGCAAGCTGGGTGAGCTCACAGGCGCTACAGGGATGCGGACGCGCGGGATCGTTGAAGTTCAGGCAGGAGGTGGAGTCGCGAAAGATGGTTGTGGGCAACTGGGGTGTGTGCACAGATCGTCCATAGCCACCCTGTTCGAGGAAATTCAACTCGGATTTGAGCAAAGCAAGAAGCTCGGAGCTGTTGGCGGCCATGGAGGGCCTCCCTTTCAACGGAAGTCAGAGGCGAGCGAACGCAAAGAGGATGGGGCCTCTTACTGATTCCATCCGCGATAGACCCACATAACGACCAGGACGGCGGTGAGGGTTCCAGAGGCCGCTCCTAGCCATGCAATCACGGGGCGCAACCGCTTTACCCTCGCGCGGACCACGACCTGCTCTTTTTCCAGATGAGCTTCGGCGGGGTCGAGAAAGATCTGATCGTCTTCGTGGGTGAAAAGCGTTTGACCGTAGATGATAGCGACGGCAAGCGCCGCGGTGGATGCACCCCAAACGTAGAGCAGATAAGTCATTGCGTGCGGCATTTATGCCTCCTTTTATGAGGAACAGTATGGCGATGCGTGGCGCTATAGGCTGTGATGCGCGTCACCTTTCAGAGGTGGCTGGTCGCGGCGGGAATTTCCCCAAAGGGGAAGTCCGGCGAAGCCGCTGCGGTTGATGCCCCGGAAGGTGGAATGCAGACGAGGATTGATGGGAGTGGCTTCCGTCGGTGGCTTCCCTTAGGGACTTCGTCAGCTCTTCCGGCAGTCTCTGGCAGAACTCTCTGGCGATGATGCGGTTGTGGTATAAAACCGCGCACTCACTTTTTTATCTTTTTCCATCCGGAGCATGTGGCATGAACGTAAAGAAGGCAATTCTGGCGCTGGTAATTGGCTGTGTCCTGCTGTTGCAGTTGGCGTGCAGCAAGGAAAAGAAGGAGGCCAGCGCCGATGCCGGAGTTGGCATTACCAGGCTGGCGATTGCGACACGCGGTCCTGCCTTTGGGGGCGCGTCGTTTGGCGACGTGGGTCCGTACGAGATGATTACCGGCACGGCGTATGGCGAGCTGGATCCGAAGTCGCCGCTGAATGCCGGAACGCTCAACCTTCAATACGCTCCGCTGAATGCGCGCGGCCATGTGGAGTACAGCATGGACATGGTGATCCTGAAGCCGCTGGACATTAACAAGGGGAATGGACGGCTGGTGTATGAGGTGATCAACCGTGGACACGAGAAGGTGCTGGCGGATATGAATCTCAGCAAGTTCACATTCTCCGGGCCGCAATCGGTGACCGACCCGGGGACGGCGATGCTGATGAAGAGCGGGTACACGGTGGCATGGAGTGGATGGGAGGCGGAGGAGTCGGTACAGACCTCGCGGCCCGGGCTGATGCGGGCGAAGTTTCCGGTGGCGATGAAAGACGGCAAGCCAATAATCAACACCTCGCGCGAAGAGCTGAGCAGCGTGCCCGAGGGAGCGTGGTTTACCGCCGAGTTGACGTATCCGGCGGGAAACATGGATGTATCGGCGGCGAAGCTCACGGTGCGCCAACGGGAAGAGGATCCGCGTAAGCCGATCGCGGCATCGGACTGGAGCTATGTGGATGCCAAGCATGTGCGCATCAAGGCCGCGCCCGGCATGGACCGTGAGGCGCTCTATGAGCTGATTTATCCGGCGACGAATGCGGTGATTGAGGGAATCGCGTATCCGTCGATCAGGGATTTTGTGTCGTTTTTACGCAATGCCGAGCGCGACTCAACGGGGCAGCCGAACCCCGTGCATCCGGCGGCTCCGTTCAAGGCGGTGCTGGGAGTTGGAATCTCCCAGAGCGGACGGGTGATCAAGAACCTGATCTACGAAGACTTCAATCGAGACAGCTCGGGCCACATGGTTTTTGACGGAGTCATGGACCTGGTTTCCGGTGCTCGGCTCACCGATATGAACATGCTGTTCTCACAGCCGGGACGATTTTCCCGGCAGCATGGCGATCATCTCTATGGAGGCGACCAGTTTCCGTTCACCTATACGACGACCACCGATCCCATTACGGGGAAGACGGACGGCTGGCTGGTGAAGTGTACGAAGTCGAACACCTGTCCGAAGATCATCCACATGGATACGGATACGGATATGTGGCAGGCGCGGGTCTCGCTGGTGGTGACCGATCCGGCGGGCAAACCGGTTGCGATTCCAGAGAACGTAAGGATGTTTGTTGCAGCGGCGGTTCCGCATAACGGGCGGGACCTGGGGCAGACGGTCGCCGAGGGGAAGCCAGACCGGGGCATTTGCAAGCAGTACCGGAATCCGATGGAGTACCGCTATTACGCGCGGGCGCTTTTCACGGACCTTGATGAGTGGGTGACCAAGGGAGTGGAGCCCCCAGCGAGCCGCTATCCGAGTTTGCAGGATGGAACGCTGGTCACGGTGGATGAGGCGGCAAAGGCATGGCCGAAGATTCCCGGCGTGCCCTTCAGCCGGTTGATCAATAAGCTGCGTCCTACGGACCAGAGCGAGCAGCCGCCGAAGTATACGGGACCGGAGTATCCGTTGTATGTGCCGCGGACGAATGCGGACGGAAATCCCGAAGGAGGCATTCAGCCGCCGGAGTTGACGGTGCCGATTGCGACCTACTCGGGCCGCAATGTACGCCGTGCGGGCTTTGCCGAAGGCGAGCTTTGCTATCTCTACGGCAGCTACATTCCATTTGCGGGAACGCGTAAGGAGCGGATGGCGGCGAACGATCCGCGACCGTCACTGGAGGAGCGCTACACGAGCGAGGCCGACTTTGCGGCGAAGCGCAAGCAAGCGGCGGACGAACTGGTGAAGGCCCGCCTGCTGCTTCCGGAGGATGCGGCGACGATTACGTCCACGCCTCTGCCCAAGACGGCACGGATTGCAGCAAGGGCGAAGTGATCCAATGACGAAGTGATCCAGGACGAAGACGCCGCGGCAACTGCCTGCCGGGCGTGAGGGCGCTTATTTGCCCACGAAGGGAATGTTGGTGCCCACGCCGGCAGCGTGCGATCCGATGATGACGAGCGGAGCCACCCACCACAGCCGTTTGCCGGAGGCCCGGCGTTTATAGCTCCAGTAGTAGAGCAGCGCATTGAGCGGGAGATTGCTGGCGTACATTCCGGCACGCGATGTGGGAAGAAACGGGTTGGCTTCTTCGCAGATGTGCCGGGCCATGCAGCGTAGCGTCATTTCGTAATCGACGATGGTAAGGGCCGTGCCAAGGCCGATCATGGCGAGAAATTTACGGTCCATTACTTTGCGGGACTTGTACTTTTGCGGCATGGAAACCACCGCGGGAGCGATGAGCGCGTTGGCGACCAGGGAAGTGTCTCCGTAATCGAGCAGGCTGCGCGGCGGCAGGCTGAGACTGGCGGAGACGATTTCGGCTTCGACGGCACCTTCCGGAGCCGGATGCTCCGGGGCGGAGGTGGCGGGCAGCGCGGCAGCACTGGGAGGTGCTGTTTCCGCGGAGGCAACCAGCGCGCTGGGCGCCTGCGGAAGCTCGGCGGCCTTTGCGTTGAGTGCCACGCAGCACAGCAAAGCCATCACTGGCAGAAAGCTTCGCATGCGGGCTCCTGAATTGAGTTTCTTCGCAGTTAATCTAGCCGCTGATCCCTCGCAGAGTCACCCGGCGAATGGAGGGAGTGCCGAAAAGATAAGGACTTTGGGACACTCAAAGGTTCCGGTGCAGGAATGGCACTTTGCCGGTGTACTTTAGTTTCAGGCATGCCAATTCCCGACCTGTTGCTGCCCGAGTCGCTTGCTCCCCTGGTTGAGGGAACGATTTTCCGCGAGCACATTCATCACTGCATATCCACCGGATCGACCAATACCCTGGCATTGAGCGCGGCGGCGGCGGGAGCGCCGGAAGGAAGCGTGTTTCTGGCCGAGGAGCAGGTGGCGGGGCGGGGACGCGGCGAACATTCGTGGCTCTCGGAGCGTTCGCTCGGCATCTACTGCTCGGTAGTGCTGCGGCCGCGTTGGGCCGGAGCTGGCGATGCAGGCCCATCGGCAAGTCCGGGGGCGGTTCCAATGGCGCCTAAAGACGCGCTGCTACTCTCGCTCTCGGCAGGGCTGGCGGTGCAGTTGGCGATTGGCGAAGTGACCGGAATTGTCCCGGAGCTGCGGTGGCCCAACGATGTACTGCTGAATGGGCGCAAGGTGGCCGGTGTGCTGGCGGAGTTGAACTCCGATGGCGCGCACGTGCGCTTCGCGGTGGTGGGAGTGGGAATCAACGTGAATCAGGAGAGCTTTCCGGTAGAGCTTGCGGCCATCGCGACCAGTTTGAAGCGGGAAACCGGCAGGGATTGGCCGCGCATGGAGCTGGCTGCGGCTCTGCTAAAATCGCTCGACCGCGAATATAGCCTGCTGCGCGACGAGGGCCGGGAAAAACAGGGCATTGCGGGGGTCCGCAAGGAATTGCTGCGGCGCTTTGAGCAGAGTTCGTCGTATGCCCGCGGAAAACGGGTACGGGTGGAAGAGCACGGCGGATACGACGGGATCACCGAAGGCCTAAACTCCGATGGCTTTCTGCTGGTTCGCACCTCGGAGGGAGTCCGCGTGGTGCTGTCGGGCGGGGTGCGCGAGTGGAAGGGTGATACCTCAGAGCCTCTTGCGTCCATCCCATTGAAAAATCTGAAGCGAATGGAAGAGTGAAGCTGGGATTGCTGTCATGCTGCTTGTGTTAGACGTCGGCAACACGAATACGGTTCTGGGCGTATATGCGCCAGCGGCTGGCCCCGGCCCGGCCCCGACTGGCCAGCGGCTGGCTGCGCACTGGCGGGTGGCGACGCTGCGCAATCAGACAATCGATGAATACGGAGTACTGTTCCGCAATCTGTTCGCAATGGCGGAGCTGAAGCCGGAGGCGATCAGCGGGATCATTATTTCGTCGGTCGTTCCTCCCATGGACTCGACGTTGCGCGAGGTGTGCGAGAAGTACTTCAAGACCACTCCGGTGTTTGTGGAGCCGGGAGTAAAGACGGGCATGCCGGTGCAATACGATAATCCGGCGGAGGTGGGCGCGGATCGAGTGGTGAACGGGGTGGCGGCTTTCGAGAAGTATGGCGGGCCGTGCGTGGTGGTGGATTTTGGCACTGCGACGACGTTCGACGCGATTTCCGCCCATGGGGAATACATGGGTGGGGTGATCGCGCCGGGGATCGGAATTTCCGCGGAAGCCCTGTTTTCGCAGACGGCGCGATTGCCAAGAGTGGACATCCGCAAGCCCGAGAAGGTGATTGGCACCAGTACGGTTGCCAGCATGCAGGCAGGATTGTTCTACGGATACTTGGGATTGGTGGACGGCATTCTGGAGAGGCTGCTCGCGGAGCTGGGAAGCAAGACCCGAGTGGTCGCCACGGGCGGGCTGGCCACACTCTACCGCGGACATTCGCGGTTCATCACGGAAGTGGATGAGCTGTTGACGCTCGATGGATTGCGCATCATCTGGGAGCGCAATTCGGCCAACGCGCGCCGGCGCGCCGGGAAATAGACCGGAGAACCGCTTGCCTGACGTGGAAAATTACTTCAATTACTTCACCGAAATCGAAGAGCATTTTCAGAGGCGGCGCGGAACGGTGCTGCTTCTCTCAACGCTTGACTGGTCGCTGATCGAGACATGGAAAGACGCCGGGATTCCGTTGGAGGCGGTGCTTCGAGGGATCGATGCGGCCTTCGATAGCTGGGAGCGGAGGCCCAGCAAGACGCGCAAGGTCAACAGCCTGGCTTATTGCGCGCAGCAGGTGCTCGCCGCAGTGGAGGATGCAAAAGAATCAGAGGTGGGGACCGAGCGCGTCGAGGATGGCGGCAGTGGTTTTGAACCGGCGGCGATTACAGCCTTTCTTGAGCGTTGTGCCGTGGATCTGGAGAAGGCGAATGTGCCCGGGGCGGCACAGGAGCTGAAGCAGGAGACGATCCTTACCCTGCGGAAGCTGTCGGCGGATGTGGCGGCCTCCGGACAGACAGGACGGCTCGAGGATATGGACCGCCGCCTGACGGTGATGGAAGAGAAGCTGTTCGCGGCGCTGCTGGCGGCCACCCCGGACGAGAAAGTTGTGGCGGTACGCAGCGATGCGGATCGCGAGCTTGCGCCGTATCGCAGGAAGATGCCGGGAGCGCAGATCGATCAACTGCTGAAACAATATCTTCAGAAGCGGCTGTTCGAACAATGCAAGCTGCCGCGTCTGAGCCTGTTCTACATGTAAGACAGTTCGCGGCCAGGAAAAGACTGCGGCGACAGGTGTAAAGAGAAAGAACCCCGCCCAATCAAAATGCTGCTGACCATCGAAAAATCAATCTACGGAGGCGAAGGTCTGGCGCGAATGCCAGCGGAGCCGGGGGACGAGCGCGTCCGCGGCAAGGCCGTATTCGTTCCCTTTGTGCTGGACGGCGAGAGGATCGAAGTTGGCATAACCGAAGAAAAGACGGGGTTCGCCCGCGGGATGGTTGAAAAGATAGTGGAGAGATCGGCGCTGCGGGTTGAAGCCGGGTGTCCTCACTTCGGAGAGTGCGGCGGGTGCCACTACCAGCATACGGATTACGGCAATCAACTGGTGATCAAGCAACAGATATTGCGCGATACGTTTGAACGGATCGCGAAGGTTCCGCTTCCGTCTGAACTTCAGGTGCACGGCTCGCCGCCATGGAACTACCGCAACCGGACGCGGATGCGGTTGCGCGGTGCACCGGAGTTTTTGATGGGATACAACCGCTCCCACTCATCGGATGTTTTGCCGGTACGCGTGTGCCCCATCAGTTCCCCGCTGATCAATCGCGCAATCGACGCGGTGTGGACGCTGGGAGAGGCGGGGCTGACGCCGGATTGTATCCGCGAGATTGAGTTTTTTGCCGATGCAAGCGACGAGGCATTGCTGCTGGACGTTACCGTTGCGGGGAACAAGCCCGGGGTCAGAACCTTCCAACTGCTGGCCGGCTTTGCACAGGCGCTCCGGGAGCGCGTTCCGCAAATTCGAGGGTGCGCGATTTTCAGCGAGGAGGATGAGAAGAGCAAGAGCAAAGACATGCCGGTCCGGCTCGAACCGCCCGAAAATCTGCGGGAGAGTTTTGGCGAGGGCGGGATTGCGTACCACTGCAACGGCGCGGATTACCGTGTGAGTTCGGGATCGTTTTTTCAGACCAACCGGTTTCTTGCTGGCAAGCTGGTGGAGATTGTCACCACGGGAGTTTCGGGTGAGTACGCCATGGACCTCTATGCCGGAACGGGGCTGTTTTCGGTGCCGCTGGCGCGTGCGTTTTCGAAGGTGGCGGCGGTGGAGGCCTCTTCCTATGGCTATGAGGATCTCCGGCAGAACGCGCCTCCCAATGTGCGCAGCTACAATGCCGCGACCGGGAAATTTCTGTCGTCCCATGCGAAAGGGGCGCGTCCGGATTGCGTCGTGGTGGATCCGCCGCGCGCGGGACTGGGAGAGAAGCTGGCGGGCACGCTGGCGGGTCTCTCCGCGCCTAGGATCATTTATGTGTCCTGTGATCCGGCGACACTGGCGAGGGATGCGCGAGTGATTCTCTCCGCCGGATACGGCATTGAAGAGGCGCACCTGATCGACATATTCCCGCAGACATTCCACATCGAAACTGTCCTTCGTCTGGCGCGCTGAGAACGAGTGAGCGCGGCTATAATCGTGCGCGTCGATTTCGTACGTTAATTCCGCATCGCGGCATATGGCCCGCCTGAATCAAAATGTGATGGCCTCTCCACGGCAGCCGATGCTGTGGGTGGCGGTGTCTTTCGCGTCCGGCATAGCTGTGGCGCACGAATGGTGGCGTCCGCCGGTTTGGTGGGCGGTGGCGGCGGCGGTGTTTGCCGCCAGTGCGATAACGCTGATGCGGCGGCGCTCCCGCGCGGCATTTCTTCTGGCGCTGTGTGGGGTGGGCTTTGCGGGCGCATTAAGTTACGCAGGAAGATCTTCCGCATTTGCGAACGAGACGCGGAATCGCGACATTGAGCGGTTTACCGACGGACGGGAGGTCACGGTGGTTGGAACCGCCGTGACGGATGGCGTGGTACGCCGCAGCGGAAGAGACGTCCGGGAGCGCGCCGACCTGGAGGTGGAGTCGATCACCGGCGATGACGGCACGGTTCCGGTGAGGAGCGGGCTGAGGATCAACGTCTATTCGCGGGGCGAAGGCGAGGACGGCGATCCGCAGAGGGATGCAGTCTCACTTCGCTATGGGGACCGCATACGGTTCCGGACACGGATGCGGCCGCCCCGGAATTTCGGCAATGCCGGAGCATGGGATTACCGGGGATATCTGGCGGAGGACGGCATTTTAGCTCTGGGCTCCGTCCGCGCCGACCGCATCGAGAGACTGGGAGCGGAGCCCGCGAGCCGGGTGGAGTGGTGGCGCAACCGGCTGCGGCGGAGCGTTTCCGCACGTGTGCATGAAGTGTGGAGCCGGGAGCAGGCCGCGCTCATCGATACCATGCTGATCGGCGAGAACTCGTATCTGGAGCGCCGGATACGAACGGAATTTCAACGCTCCGGGACGTATCACATTCTGGTGGTTTCGGGGATGAACATCGGAATCCTGGCCTTCGCGGTGTTCTGGACGCTGCGCCGGGTGCGGGTGGGAGAGATTGCGGCGTCGATTACCGCGGTGATCCTTTCGGCTGGGTATGCATTTCTGGCGAATGCCGGAGCGCCCATTCTGCGGGCGGCGCTGATGATGGTGATCGCGCTGGGGGCAAGGCTGTTCTATCGCGAGCGGGCGTTGCTCAATGGCCTGGGAATCGCCGCGCTGGTGCTGCTGGCGGCGGACCCGCGAGGGCTGTTCGAGCCCAGCTTCCAACTGACGTTTCTGTCGGTACTGGCGATCCTGGCCATTGGCGTGCCGCTGCTGGAGCGGACCTCGCTGCCTTATCGCAAGGCGCTGCAGTTCCTGGATTCACAGGCCTATGATGTTTCGCTTGCGCCGAAGATAGCTCAGTTCCGCCTGGATATGCGATTGCTGGCCGGGCGGCTGGCACAGTTTGCCGGAGTGCGTCCGGCGCGCTGGATATTGAACGGAATTGCGCTGGCGGCGATTTCCGTTTTCGATATCGTCGTGATCTCCGCAATTGTGCAGATCAGTCTGGCGCTTCCCATGGCCAGTTACTTTCACCGGGAGGGCCTGCTGGCTCTGCCGGCGAATATCGCGGTCATTCCGCTGACGGGCGTATTGATGCCATCGGCATTCCTGGCGGTGGGCTTGAGCTACATTGCACCCGCG
>DASZRZ010000485.1:0-14245 GCA_035548935.1 Terriglobales bacterium | reverse complement strand
TGCGGGAGTGAAAATCAAAGCCCAGGCTTCGTCGTGGGAGCAGCAAACCCACACCGACGATCAAGGCCACTTCACAATTCCGGCGGTTCCGGCTGGGGTTTACACGGTAGAGATAACTTCACCCGGGTTTAAGACCGTGAGCCAGACGCTAACGGTGAATATTGGGAGCGCTCCCCTGTTGAGCTTTACGCTTGAGCTGGCCTCCACATCGTCGGATGTACAGGTCTCCGGCGTGGTGGATCCGGTCAACGCCGAGGCTTCGAGTCCGCCGGTGATGGTGACCGAGCAGAACATTCTGCGAACGCCGGGGGGCGACCGGACCGCGAGCATGGCGCTGGTGACCAACTACGTGCCCGGCTCTTATATGCTGCACGATCACCTGCACATGCGCGGCGGACACCAGGTGAGCTGGCTGGTGGACGGCGTTCCGGTGCCGAACACGAATATCTCAACCAATGTTGGGCGGCAGATCGATCCCAAGGATATCGAGACGGTGGAGATCGGGCGAGGCGGCTACAACGCCAAATTCGGCGATCGCACCTATGGGGTCATCAATGTAGTGCCGCGGTCGGGATTCGAGTTTGGACACCGCGAAGCGCAGCTTTCGCTGAGCTATGGCACGTTCAACCAGAGCAACGATCAGCTGAGCTTTGGAGGACACAGCGAGAAGTTCGCCTACTATGGCAGCGTGAGCGGGAACCGTTCGGAGTTTGGGCTGGAGCCGCCCAGCCTCACCGTTCTTCACAATGCGGGAAATGGAATGGGCGGATTTACGTCGCTCACCTACAACCTCACGCCCCACGACCAGCTTCGCCTTGCGGCTTCACTGCGGCGGGATTTTTACCAGATACCCAATACGCCCGCCGATCAGGCAGCGGGCGTGCGCGACACGGATAAAGAGCGCGATGGCTTTGCGAACTTCTCGTGGGTCCACACATTCAATCCGAGCGTGCTGCTCACGACGTCTCCCTTTTTCCATCACAATAATGCGGACTATGAGGGTGGAGCCAACGATCCTCTCATCACCACGAGCCAGCGCTCCTCCAATTATGTTGGGGGGCAAAGCACGCTTCAGGTGGTGCATGGTGCACACAACCTGAATGCCGGGTTATACGGGTTTTATCAGCACGACGACTCCTTCTTCGGGTTGCAGGATAGCGCGGGACTTTCGGTCAACGAACAGGAGCGCCTTTCGGGAACCTTGTCCACGGCCTTTCTTGACGACCAGTACAAGCTCACAAGCTGGCTGACATTGAATGGCGGCCTGCGGTTTACGCACTACGAATCGGGTATCAGTGAAAATGCGGCCAATCCACGGATCGGGGCGTCGATTCGTATTCCGCGTTTGAACTGGGTTGTGCGTGGTTTTTACGGACGCTACTACCAGCCACCGCCGTTGACAGCGATTGGCGGTCCGCTGCTGGCATTCGCCATCAACCAGGGGTTCGATTTTCTGCCGCTGCATGGTGAGCGGGACGAGCAGCATGAGTTTGGATTGACCATTCCGTTCCGGGGATGGATTCTGGACCTGGCGCACTTCCAGACCGTTGCCTCAAATTTTTCCGATCATGAGGTGTTGGGCAATTCGAACATTACATTGCCGCTGACGATTCAGTATGTGCGCTCGCGCGGTTGGGAGGCGGTGATCCGCTCGCCGCAGGTGTGGAAGGGGGTCCACCTGCACACGGCTTTCTCGAACCAGGTGGTAAAAGGACGCGGGGGAATTACGGGCGGGCTTACCGATTTTGTGGCTCCCCCGGTGGGATTCTTCTACATCGATCACGATCAGAGGATTACGGTGAGCGTGGGCGGAGATGTAACGCTTCCGAGGCAGAGCTGGATTTCCGCCAATGTAGTGGGCGGCTCGGGATTTCTCGACGGGAATGGGCCAACTCACCTGCCCAAGCATGCCTCGCTGGATATCAGCCTCGGGAAGTCGATTGGGGAGTCAGTAACGGTCGGTTTCTCCGCCCTGAACGTCTCCAATGCCCGTTTTCTGCTGGGCAGAGAAAGCGCGTTTGCGGGAACCCACTACAACGATCCGCGGCAGATTATCGGGCAGCTTCGATATCATTTCCATTTTTGAGCAAGTGGAATTCAGCGCGCGTAGGATTTGAACAGTGCGGTATCCAACGGATAATCTAAAGTTCCTGTGCGCGGTGTTCTTCAAGAAGTTCTTTTGAAAGAGGGTTTTTAGAAGGGACTTTTGAAAAGGAAGAGACTTTTTAAAAGACACTTTTTAAAGATTCCTGGGCGCATCTCGCGACATCCAATCTGCCCGGAGGAGAAAGTTCAATGGCCACAGTACCGATTGACCGCGAAGCGAATCCGTGGGAGGCGCAGGCGGCGCGCTTCGATATCGCCGCGCAGAAGTTGAATCTGGATGAGGGCCTGTGGAAGCTGCTGCGCCAGCCCAACCGCGAGTTGACGGTGAACATTCCGGTGCAGATGGATAACGGAAGGCTGGAAGTGTTTACCGGCTACCGGGTGCAGCACTCCATTGCGCGCGGTCCGGGCAAAGGGGGCATCCGTTATTCGCCGGATGTGACCCTGGATGAGGTAAGAGCGCTGGCAAGCTGGATGACGTGGAAGTGCGCGGTGGTGAATATCCCCTTTGGAGGGGCGAAGGGTGGCGTGATCTGCGATCCCCACAAGATGTCGATGACGGAGCTGGAGCGGATGACGCGGCGCTATACCGCGGAGATCATCGAGTTCATCGGGCCGGAAAAAGACGTTCCCGCACCGGATGTCAATACGAACGAACAGACCATGGCATGGATCATGGATACGTATTCGATGCATATGCGGCGGACGGTGACGGCGGTGGTGACCGGCAAGCCCATCAACATCGGCGGATCGCGCGGGCGCAAGGAAGCCACGGGCCGCGGACTGATGATTGTGTGCGATGGAGCGCTCCGGCGGCTGAAGCTGCGCCGCGAGGATACACGGGTGATCGTGCAGGGCTTTGGAAATGTGGGCTCCAATGCCGCTCACCTGATGTTCCAGCACGGCTACAAGATCATCGGGATCGCCGAGCTTGAAGGAGGGCTTTTCAATCCCAACGGAATCAACCTTGAGGCGTTGTGGGAGTACCGGGAGAAGGAAGGGACTATTCAACGGTTTCCGGGGGCGGAGGCGGCGGACCCGCATGAGCTGCTGACCAAGGAGTGCGACATTCTGATGCCAGCGGCGACGGAAAATGTGATCCACAGCCGCAATGCCGCGAACCTCAAGTGCCAAATCCTGTGTGAAGGAGCTAACGGCCCGACCACGGCGGCAGCGGACGAAATCCTGACCGACAAGGGGATATTCATCATTCCCGACATTCTGGCGAACGCTGGCGGCGTTACCGCCAGTTACTTTGAGTGGGTGCAGGACCGGCAGGGATACTTCTGGAAAGAGTCGGTGGTGAACGAGCAGCTCGAAGATATTATGCGAGCTTCATTTCAGGATACGGTTCGCTATGCCGATACCCACGGCGTCAACAACCGCACGGCGGCCTACATGCTGGCCATTGACCGGGTGGCGTATACCATCCGGCAGCGCGGCATCTATGCGTAATCCCGCGGTATCCATGGATCAGCGTTATCCATGCATCATCGGAGAGACAGGTTCAAGTTGGACAAATTCAGCCTCAGCCTGGGGAATGACGGAGTGAGACGAAGATGAGTGAGACCTGGAAGCGGAGGTTCTTGCTTCTCGCGGGCCTATGGAACATTGTTGGTGGATTGAGCGCGCTGGCCGATCCGGCAGCGCACTTCGCGCAACTCTACCGGACGACACTCTCCCTTGATGACCCCCTGCAAGCATTTTTCTTCCGTGCAACATGGATCAACGTAATCGCGTGGGGTGTGGGATACATTCTGGCCGCTCGATGGCCCGCTGCTCGTGGGCCCGTATTGATAGCGGGCGCGGCGGGGAAATGTACCTACTTTGCCGCATGCATCGCACTTTTTGCCAGTGGAGTGGGAACGCGAATGTTGCTGGGGGCAGGCCTGCTGGATCCGATCATGGCCGCTTTCTTTGTCTACGTTGTATGGAGCCAGGGCAGCGGGAGGCCAAAGATTACCGCGAAAAGAGCCGCCGGAGCGTAGCCGCAGGGTGGCTGAGCGGTCCCTCGGCGGCGGCAAAGCCGGGTTTTTCTGTTGGAAATGGGGCAGAGGCGCTGGCTTCCATTGCTTTAATCCTTGCCATGGTGGAATAATTTGGCGTTGCTTCCTCAATTCGTCCCTGAATTGGAACGCGCTACGTTGTGAATCTACCCAATTACATAACGCTGACCCGCATCTTTGCCGTACCGGTATTGATATGGGTGCTGTCCGATGGGCGGTTTCAAACCGGGCACGGCGGACGCGAACTGCTGGCATCGGCGATATTCATCGCGGCTTCCATTACGGATGGAATCGACGGCTACCTGGCGCGGCGGCGGGGACAGATCACCAGCATGGGGATGCTGCTCGATCCGCTGGCGGACAAGCTGCTGATTGCAGCGGCGTTCATCAGCCTGGTTCAGTTTAATCCGCGCATTGTTCCGGCCTGGGTGGCGGTGGTGATTATCGGCCGCGAGTTTCTGGTGAGCGGACTTCGCTCCATAGCGGCATCGCAGGGGTTCACCATTGAAGCCAGCGATCTCGGCAAGTTCAAGATGGTGGTTCAGATCGTAGTGGTGGTCGCCGCCATTCTGGAGCACCGCTGGCAGGAGTGGAGTGCAGGCACGCTATTCTTTCCGGTGAGTGTGGTTGCGAAGGTCGGCATGTGGTTCATGGTGACGCTTTCGCTGGTTTCCGCGGTGGACTACTTCGCGGCATTCTGGTCGAAGATCGACCGCCAGGTGGCGCGGCGCCAGCGGCGGCGCTCGTTCGTGCTCAGCCGGCGGCGCAAGGATCACGTACTTCCCACCGGATTATGAGCCCGGATTATGATCCCGTCTGATCTCTGATTATGGCAGCGTGGCAGTGGGCCATGGTGTGTCCCGGTGCGGGGGTAATCCAGAAGCGCAGCCCCGAAGCTCAATCCAGGGGTTCGATTCTGGCGATTCGGGCCTGGTGATTTTCTCCCAGCCACAAGACCACCGACTTCCCTGAGCTGCCGATTCCCGTGCTTACCTTGCGGATGTTTGCCTGCACGGTGGGCAGCAGGTATTCGGTGACCTCTCCCGACGCGGGATGCAAGCGGTATATGGAGTCGGTGTGCATGCCAGCGGTCCAGATGTCGCCGTGGCTGTCGATGCCGGCATCATAGGGGCGGGAGTACTCCCCGGGGAGTGGCCACTCGGTGATCTTTTCCGTTTTGATATCGAACATGCCGATTTTGTTGCCGTAGTATTCGGCGAACCAGAAGCGGTCCTGCTTATCGATCACACCGCGGCGGGGGCCGGAGTTTGGAGTGGGAGTGGGAAAGAGGGTTACTTCGCCCGTCGCCGCACGCAGCCGTCCGACCGATCCGCCGCTTAAATCCAGAAAATAGCCATCGCCCCGGGAGTCGGTGGCGAGTCCGTACATGCCGTGCTTGCGCGCGCTAGCGGCGGAGGGGACGCCATACCCGGCCTGCTGGTCCATACCGGAGGTTTCGCCCTGAATGCGGCGATAGGGATCGAAGGTGTCGATTTTGCCGGTCCTGGGATCGAGGCGGTTCAGGGTCTCCTGTTGCAGCCCGGTACGGTTGGCGAACCATATGGTCCCATTGGGAGCGACCGCGGAGATCATGGTCACGTAGGCGTAGAGGTTGTCTTTGGGTGGAGGGGTCCAGGTGGTGAACTTTTCTGTGGTGGGATCGAAGCGGGCGAGCATTCCCTGGCTCATGGTGCCGAGGAAAAGATTTCCACTGGAGTCGATTTCGACGGGATTGGAGCCGGTGGGGAAGCCCGGCTTCAGGACGGGATGCGGGTACTCCTTGATTTCGCCGGTGACGGGATTGAGCTTGCCGAGGAAGGGAAAGCCGAAGTCGGAATACCACACCATGCCTTTGGCATCCACGAGCACGTCATGCGGCTGGGAGTCGCGGCGGGGAAGATCGTATTCCGTGATGATGACCCGAGTGCCCCGGCCTTTGGGGCGGGGCAGAGGCTTGAAGCGGTAGAGCCACTTTTCGACGGCACTCAGGTTAATGCTGGCGAGGTACCTCTGTAAGGCTTCGTCTGGCGGAAAGGGCGGCAGTTGACCGGCGTATTGCAGCCGCTGCGGATGTTTGGCTCCGCTGGCCGCAACCGTGTTCATGAACTGCAATTTGGCATACCACTCGTCGGCGTTGAACCGGCTTGCCAGAATGCGGGACAGGGAATGGCAGGTGACGCAGTTATTGATTTTGGCCTTTTCGGCAGCCGTTCCGGGGATGCTGGCCAAAAGCTCCGCATTGCTGAGTTGGGGGAAAAGGCTATCCGTGGGTTTGAGTTCCAGATTCAGTTCCGCGGCAGAGGAGGCGGAGACCACCACCTGTGTGGGCGGAAGGACGTATCCCGTGGCGCGGATGGTGAGGTTGTAATTGCCGGGTGCGAGCTTCGTCCGGGGAAATGAGTACTCGCCCGTGGCTCCGGAGACCACGGTCACGGAAATTGTGCCTCCCGGCTTCCGGGCGCTTACCAGAACACCTTCCATACGTTCCTCGGACGGGGAGGATACGACGCCTCGCAGCGAGACTTGCGATTCTTTTGGGGAAGCGCCCAAAAGCGGCAAAGCGGCTATCGCGAGAAAAAGGATGAATCCGGCGATCTTCAACATCCAGAGCTCCTTACCAGCGCTGGGAACCCACAAAAAGCACTGAAACTTTTAGCACATCCGGAGGGAGCCGTCCCCGGTTTTTGCGAGAAAACGGGCTTGAGAAAAATGCTGCCGGGCGAGGCTTTCCGGGCCGGGAATCGGGCCCGAATCAGCATTCTTGCCATTTGACTTAAAAAGGTGCAAAGTGTTGGCCCCAGCGGAATGCCTTAGAAGCTGTTGCCGGACCCAGAAAAAACGAAGAGGCGCGCCGGGGGCCTGGCGCCGGAATTACGTGGTGGGCCGGGTTTCCAGAACGCCAGACAAGGCATCCTATTCGCGTAAGCGTGTTGCGTTGTAAACTGCTCTTTTCGCGGACTACGGGAAATGTTGATGAAACGCAGGCTATCAAGCAAGACCCGGAAGCCGGAGTAAAGTTTCGGGTCAATGTAAAAATGGAATAGCTCCATCTCGTAGGGTCAGATCCGCGAATTGTGCATGGTGTGGAGAGAGGACCCCAGCCATGAAGTATCGCCCCCCGGTTGCACTGTCCGTCTTAGCGGTTTCCCTCTGCCTGCTTTCCTCCCGAAAAGCCACAGCCCAGCCCCAACCGGCACAAGCACAGAGCGGCAGTGCCGCAAGTTCTCCATCAGCGAGTTCACCGTCGAAGGAGACGCCCGAGATCACGATCCCTGGGCCATTGCGGTCGTTTCTGCGGATGGCGGCGATCAGCCAGAAGGTATCTCCGCGAGAGGTCCTGCCGCTGCTATCGCGCAATATCGTGATTCATGGCTATCACGGAACGCAGGATAAGCCGGGCAAGGCAACGGAATATCTCGTACTGCTCAAGCGGTACATGGATCAGGCACGGGAGTTGCAGGCGCTGGCCGGGCAGGCGGGAGTGATCCGCGTGGCCGATTGCAGCCAGGCGAAGCCCCTGCTGGCGATCATTGGATATCAACTCAACTCCCCCTGCGGCAGGACCGTTTCCGTGGAGACCGAAGACCCCGAGCGTGCGTTTATCACCATCGACTCGGGATTTCCCCTAGCCGACCTGGAAGAGACTTTGCGCGGTGGAAAGCCGTTCGAGTATCCGTACACATCCAGCAAGGTTCCGACTGTTTTGACCGAGACACACTGGACGGAGGATGCCAAGTCCAAGAAGGACGATGACTCCGACAGCCTGCTGGACACGCTCTTGGGCGATCCCGCATGGGCGCGTCTTTATTGGGCGATGGCCCGGATGGATCCGAGTACACGGGCTGTGCTGCAACAAACGGTTGGGCTTCGCCGGCTGCTTAAGTTTTCTCCTGTACTCGATTTTTATGGCAACTACATAGCGATACGTTCGGGACACGTGGTGGTTCCCGGAGGAGCGCCCTCCGAGCCGGTGTGGAAGGTTCTAGCCGGCGTGGCGCCAAGCTCCGCGGGAGAGTTTGTGGTCCGGCTACTGGAGAAGGACGAGGGATGGCTGGCGGCGTACTTCGACTGCCTGTCACGCCTGCCGCGGGACCGGCAGGCTTATTACACCGACCCCCGCCGCCTGCAACGATTCTACGAGGCGCTGCGAGGGGACGATTTGTCGCCCAGTCCGTCGCGCCCGGTTTTCCGGCCCGACCCGGGACTCTTGTTGCTGATGACGCGGCTGCGGCTTGACGAAGCGAAGCAGCCTGTCATTCCGGGGAATGTGGAGGCCTGGAAGCAGATTCTCGAACACCATGACGATTCCGGTTTGGTGCATGAGTGGGCGCGCCGGGCACGCCGCTGGAATAATCCCGAGCAGGTAGTGGAAGGCATGATTGGCATGTCGCGGGTGAGGACGGACGGCAGCCCGCTGCAAATGTTCCTGGCGATGAACGAGATCGACCGCGCGCGTTCGCCGCAGCAGCGGCTGAGCGCGCAAAACGTTCTCACGCTGGCGGACAAGTTCCAGCGCTTCAGCAATCAGTACCGGGTCTTCGCCGAATTTCCGCAGTTGGATAATGATTCGATTTCGCGCTTTATCTCGGTGGCGGAGGCGTTGGACCGGATACCGAATCGCGTTGTGCGGGGCAATGCGGTGGGCATTTTCCAGGCAAACCTCGGCCTCTGGCAGGTATTGGCCCGGCAGGGTCAGATTCCGGAGAGCGCGGTGAACAACTCGTGGCAGCGGGTGATCGATCCCTTTGCCTCCATCGGCAGCGCAGCCCAGCTTTTCGATGCCACCCAGAGCTCGTTGGGCGACCTGATGCGGGCCGCCGGTGGTTCCCCGGACGCCACGGAAGACGACATCATTTCGATGTTGGCGGGCCCATCCCAATCGGGGGCGGACGATCAGCGCATCCGGCAGGAGCTGGCCGGCAGAATGCATTCCGTGCTGGACAGCCAGCGCCTGGTATCGATCGATACCCTCGTTGCACTGGGCAAGGGGCTGAACCGCGCAGGGCAGGAAAAAGGACCGGCGGACGACCTGATTTCACTGGCGGCGCAGCTTCGGGAGTTCGAGATGCCGAAGCCCATGTTTACCGCCGGGGAGCGATACCGGTACGGCGCTGGACGGCAATACAACAACCGGCACACCATCCTGCAGATGCAGACCGACCTGGTAAAGCTGATCAAGTCCAAGCCCCAGCCCAAGGAGTTGGCGGAGGCCCGAGGCCAGATAACGCCTTTTCTGAGAGATAGCCTGGTGGGTTTGAATTACGCGTATTACGAACTGCCGGGCGCGCAGATGCTGCATAACAATCCCCTGTTCATCCGCTCGCACGATTTTTCCGGCGAGACTACGCTGACGGGAGAGCAGGCATGGCAGACGCCGCGCATCTTCGGCAGCGGAGAAGCAGCCGGAGGAGGCGCGCATCTGGTGGGGTCGCTGGCGGATTTGCCGTATGTGCTGGCGCAGGCAGAGCAGGACTTTATCGTTCCGGAGAGCGTGCAGGCTCTGATCTGGCAGGAGCTGGTGCCAACGCTGCTGACGAGCGCCATTTTGCCCCGCTGGTGGGGAGTGAGCAGCAATGAGATGCACGCGGTGGCGCTTTATCAACAGGCGGGAGAAGAGCTTCTTGCCGCCTCTACCAAAGACGAAGCATTGCGGCAAACGGTGCTGAACATCGTTGCCGATGGAATGACCCCCGAACGGGCGGGCCAGATTGAGGAACAGCTTCAGGGAGACCGTCTCAGTGAGCTTGTCCCATCGATGATGCCCTCCGAGACGTTTTTTCTGGCGGCAGAGTTCCGCCGGAGGTTCCCGGGAGAAACCGCGCATTGGGGACATGCAGGGAAAGAGTTGGAAGATCTGGGCCGCCGGAGTCCCAACGACATTCGTCCCGAGCAGTTGTCGAAGCACTTCGGGGTGCCCCATCCGGTGCTGGCACAGAGCTATGGCCGTGAGCTTCTGAACATGAAGCCGTTTCCGGCTTTCATGGGTTATGCCAGCCGGCTGCTCGCCGAATCGTGGGACTCCAATAACCTGTATTGGGCCCGTCTGGCGGACGAGCGCGGGTATGCGCCCGCGATCCTCAACCGGCTGGTTCCCCAGTTGACGCACCGCATGATTGAGAAGGTGTTCGCCACCGATTTTGAGGATTGGCCTGCGCTGCTTCGGGCCATGCGGGAAACCGGAGACGAGTTCCAGCGCGGCAAGATTACAGTTTCGCCCGCGAATGAGGTTACTGCTCAGGCGCAGGGGAATTTATTGACCCAATGAGTTTTTCCCGCGGGAATTTTTAGCCGGGGGATATTTTTATTCTGTTGTTTGCCTTCGGTTGCGGAGGCGGTGAACAGGACGGAATTATGGCAAAACGGTTCTTGTGGATTGCGCTGACGGTAGCTCTTCTCTCAGGGTCATCGATACCGATTCCGGCCCAGGAGCCGGGAACCAGCATACGGGTTGTGGTCGACCTGGTGCAGCTCAACGTGGCGGTGACGGACCGCAACGGAAATTACGTGACGGGGCTGCGTCCGGAGGATTTCCAGATCACAGAGGACAAAGTTACGCAGAAGCTTGCGAGCTTCGCGGAAGGAAATGAGCCCATACGCAGCCTGGGGGAGATTGCTCAGGAGATCGACCGTCCCGAGACCCGCTCGGCGGAGCTCCCCGATCGCGTGGAAAACGGTACCCGCATCGAAGACAAGCTGGCCGAGGCGATTGCAGGGGCGAATGTGTTTATTCTCTTCGACACCAGCAATTACATGTATCGCGGTTTTGTCTACGCGCAGGATGCGATCGCGAACTTCGTGCGCTCGCTCGATGGACCGGATCGGGTGGCCTTTTATTCCTACAGCCGCGATCTTTCGCGGGCTTCGTCGCTGACGGCGGACCGCTCGACCGTTTTACGCGGAGTAAGGTCCACGGTGGCGGGCGATAACGCTGCCCTCTACAACGCGCTGCTGATCACCCTGAAGGATGCGGGGCGGTTCACCGGAAGAAAAGTGGTGGTGGTGTTTTCCAACGGACCGGATGATGCCAGCAAGGTTGCGCCCGAGGATGTGGCCGAGCTGGCCCAATCGCTGGGGATTCCCATTTACCTGATAAGCACGCGGGAAGCCAAGCTGGAACCCATCTCCACCGCGGTATTCGAGCGCATGAGCGCCGCGACGGGCGGGAAGGCCTATTTCGCCAAGACATGGAGCGACCAGCAGAAGGCATTCGCGTCCATTCGGGACGACCTGGCCCATCTGTATTCACTGAGCTATTATCCGCAGGCAAATATGAATCGTGGCTGGCGGGAGATTAACGTGAAGCTCGTCGGCGACCGGTTGAAGAATTACCGGATTCGCACTCGGAGCGGTTACCGTCCCCAGCCTGCCCGGATGACCGAGCTGCGCCCCATCGGGCAGTAGCTCCTTCGTCGCGGGAGCGCCGGGAACCTTTTGCAGGGTCAGCAGGCGGACAGGAAGAGGCATCGGCAGAGCCGGAAGCCGAGCTCGAAATCGTCGCAGTCAGACCCGAGCACTGACTACTGCCCAGGGGCGGCATTGAAATTTCTCCCGCCGAAGAAAGACATGCCATCCTGCCGGAAGCACTATTGCCTACAGGCCGGGCCTGCACCAGCGGCTCACTTCCATCGGCCGACACCTGATACTCATAACCAGCCACGACGCAGGGGGCCCCGGTACAGGCGAGCTCTTTGTAAATTGCATCCTTAACCTGAGCTGGGGGTTCGCTGTTGATGAGCGTAACCATGGCACGCAGGGCATTCAGCTTTCCTACAGCGCTTGCCTCGGTAGCCTTGGCCTGCCACGACGAAAAATGCGAGGCCGTCATCGATGCGAGGATCAGGATGAGCGCAACCACAAAAGTGATTTCAAGCAGGCTGAAACCTTGCTCTGCCGTTCTTTTTGGAAGGCGCATATAAGTGCCACGTGAATTAGGTTGGATGCCTAAAGGACTACGATAATCCTAGCAAAAGTACTAGCCCGAAAGTATTCCCCCGGGAAAATAAATTCTCCAGCCCCCAGTGGCCTTTCCAGCGCAAAGTTTTGCATACGGACGGCTGGCGGGCACGGTTCGGGGACATTTGCAGAGCGAGGCAATTGCTCTATGATGATCCTCCGACGGCATCTCATCCCTGGAGAAAATTGGTAAATGTCAGAGCCGACTTACGACGAATTGAAGGCGAAGATTGCGCAATTGGAAAAACAGGCTGGCACCCGCCAGTCGGGAGCGTTGCAGTTCAAGGTGAGTGAAAAGGGTGCGGTCAGCGTGTATGGGCTGGGGCGCTTTCCGGTCACGCTTTACTACGAACAATGGACCCGGCTGCTGAAGCAATCCACGGAGCTACAGGAGTTCATGGAAGCGAATAAAGACAGTCTGAAGCTTAAATCGGCAGAGTAGAGCTGGACGGACTGTTAACGGGATAAAGGAAAAGCGGCCATTGCTGGCCGCTTTTTTGTTGTTAAGGATTTTCCTACTGGTCAGGCCTGAGCTGGGCGTTCGCCGGGAACAACGCCGGGCTGCTGGCCGGGGGCGGGCTTGAGCACTTGCTGCATTCCGCCATCATCGGGGGGAGACTGCTTGCTGGGCAGGGTCTTGCCGTCGATGAGCATGCGAATCTCCTGTCCATCGAGCACCTCCCGTTCGAGGAGCGCCTGGGCGATGCGGTGCATGGCGTCCCTGTGCTGGGAGAGGATGTCGGTGGCGGAGCGATAGGCCTCATCGACGAAGCGGCGGACCGCCTGGTCGATTTTGATGGCGGTATCTTCGCTGTAGTCGCGGTGCTGAGAGATTTCGCGGCCCAGGAAAATCTGCTCTTCTTTCTTGCCGAAGGTGAGAGGTCCGAGGTCGCTCATGCCGAATTCGCAGACCATCTTGCGGGCCAGTTCGGAGGCCTGCTCAATGTCATTGCCTGCGCCGGTGGTTACGGTGCTGAGGAACAGCTCCTCGGCAACGCGACCGCCCATCATGATGGCCAGACGGGTTTCGAGATAGGTCTTGCGGTAGGTATGTTTGTCGTCGAGCGGGAGCTGCATGGTGACGCCCAGCGCCATGCCGCGCGGGATGATGGTGACCTTATGCAGCGGGTCGCTATCGTTCCGCAGGACGGCAACCATGGCGTGTCCGGCCTCGTGGTAGGCGGTGACCTTCTTCTCTTCTTCCGAGAGCAACATGGATTTGCGCTCGGCGCCCATGAGGACCTTGTCCTTGGCGAGTTCGAAGTCGTACATGGCCACGGTCTTGCGATTCTGGCGGGCGGCGTTTAACGCAGCCTCATTCACCATGTTGGCCAGGTCGGCGCCGGAGAAGCCCGGAGTGCCACGAGCGAGGATGGAAAGATCGACGTCGTCGCTCAGGGGGATTTTGCGGCTGTGAACGCGGAGAATCTCCTCGCGTCCACGAACATCGGGCCGGGGCACGACCACGCGGCGATCGAAGCGTCCGGGGCGGAGCAAGGCCGGATCGAGCACGTCAGGGCGATTGGTGGCGGCGATGAGGATAACGCCTTCGTTGGACTCGAAGCCGTCCATTTCCACCAGCAACTGATTGAGGGTCTGCTCGCGCTCATCGTGTCCGCCGCCAAGGCCAGCCCCACGGTGGCGTCCGACGGCGTCGATTTCGTCGATGAAGATGATGCAGGGGGCATTCTTCTTGCCCTGCTCAAACAGGTCGCGAACGCGGCTGGCTCCCACGCCCACGAACATCTCAACGAAGTCGGAGCCGGAGATGCTGAAGAAGGGAACATTGGCCTCGCCGGCAACGGCGCGGGCCAGCAAGGTTTTGCCGGTTCCGGGAGGTCCAACGAGCAGAACCCCTTTCGGAATGCGGCCGCCAAGCTTCTGGAATTTTTGCGCTTCGCGCAGGAAGTCGATGATCTCGCGCAGCTCTTCCTTGGCTTCATCGACACCAGCGACGTCTTTGAACGTGACTTTTTTCTGCTGCATGGAGAGCAGGCGGGCGCGGCTCTTGCCGAAGGACAGGGCCTTGTTTCCGCCGGTCTGCATCTGCCGGATCATGATGAACCAGAGAGCGCCCAGAACCACAAGCGGGGCAATCTGAAGCAGCCAGGAGGGCCAGCTACCGGCCTGCGCATCCTTGACGGTGATGTTCACGCCCTTGTCGCGCAGGATTTTGAACA
>DASZRZ010000484.1:0-9587 GCA_035548935.1 Terriglobales bacterium | reverse complement strand
GGCGGTAACAAGCGAGCACCAGGGATGAGTCTGGCAGATCTTCCGCGCCTGCCCCGAGGCTGGCGGAAAGCTTCTCAATCAACTCTTCGCGATTGTCCAGCCGGCCATCAAGGCAAACTGCAATCTTGGCGGGCAGGATTGCTGGTTGAATGTCATCCAGTCCGGATGAATTTTGCAGGCGCTGGTATGCCAGCCCTGCCTGCCCGTTCCTCCAGAAGCGAGGTCCCTCGCTGCTCTTATTCCGGAGGGGTGCGGCCAGCTTATGAAGCACAGCCGGGTCCACTGGGCTTCCATCGCGATTCAGCAGGGCAACAATCCGGCTCATCCGGAATGGGGCCTTCGGGGGGAATGTGGCCCTTGGGCTGATCGCTTTTCCCGCGAAAGGTCCGCGAGGATGGCATCGATTACCGCAGGCAATAGCTCCAGCCGCTTGGGATACGACATGCGCTTCACCGGGACCGCCGTTACCAGCCGGTTGGCGAATTCAAACTGCCGTTTGAGCCTCAGGGGCGTGCGCACGGTGGTGTTAAAGGTGTTCTGGATGATAGGAAGGAAAGAAGCGCGCCCGCTCGTCCGGCGTATGGTGATCTTTGAAGAGTGGCTCGACCTGGGCGGAATCAGGTAGAGCGCGGCCAGCGGCACCGGCTGCGCGATATGCTGCTCGCCCTTCAGGGGAAAGATCATCTTGTGGGTGAATTTGTTCATCGGCATCGAACGCTTGCCTTGCAGGAACGCATCCGCCGATTCGGGCAAAAGCTTGATCCGGGGAAGGCTGGGATGCGCCAGCACTTCCTGGCCCTTGAATTCCAGTACCAGCACGTCATCGGTGATCAGGGGATATCCGCGCTCCAGCAATGCCGCCGCCATGGTGGACTTTCCATAGCCGGAATTTCCCAGCAGCGCAATGGCACTGCCATTGATCAACACGCTGGTTGCATGCAGGGGTTCAATGCCTCTTGCCAGCAGGCAATAGGACATCACATGTCCGAGCAGGTAGGTGAAGACCACCTCATCGGAAACTTCCTGCGCCCTTTGCCAAAGCACTCGCGATCCATCGCCCGAGACCAGGAACTCGAAGTGTTCCTTCCACAGGACATGAGCGCTTCCATCTTCATAAATATTGTCGCGCCAATATGCGGAGTCCTTGGAATGCGTGCAGGCGCTCTTGCAGTGTTCGGAAAGCTGCTCCCCGCGCACTTCGATCAGCTCCACGTCCGCGTCTGCCGCCGGGTCCTGCAACTCCGGGCAGGGCAGCGGAACCGCGGAAGCTATCCTGAGTCCATATAAGCAGTAAATTCCTGCCTGCTTCGCCATGCGTAAAGGCCCGGCAACGGGCATCTCCCGCGTCAGCATTCCGCCACCGCCGCGGTCCAGTTGACCCCCTTCTGAGCCGCCCATCCCGCGGCATACAAGCCCTTTCGCGCAAGTAACTGCGCGTGGCTTCCGGATTCCACGATTCTCCCGTGGTCCACCACGTGAATCACGTCGGCAAACATTGCGGTGGTGAACCTGTGAGTCACCAGCACGGTAATGCGGTTCCGCGCCCCGCGCCGCAGCTCTTCCAGCCACTTGATCTCGGCCCAGGGGTCCATTGCGCTCGTGGGCTCATCCAGCAGCAGGACGGGAGCATTGCGGGCGAGCGCGCGCGCAATCGCCACGCGCTGCCACTCTCCGGTGCTGAGTTCAACCCCTTCCAGAAATTGCTTGCCCAGTAGCGTGTTGAAGCCGTGGGGCAGCTCCGCAATCAGGCGCTCAATGCCAGCGCCCGCGGCGGCCTGCTGCAAGCGCATTTCCGCCTCCGGTAAAAAATCCCGGAATGCGATATTTTGCGCAGCCGATGCATTGAAGTGCACGGGAGTTTGGAACACCACCGCCACCGCCTTGTGAATTTCTTCCAGCGAGAGCGCCGGAAGGGGAATGCCGTCGATTGAGACCGTGCCTTGCTCTGGGTCATAAAGACGCGCAATCAGCTTCAGCAATGTGCTTTTTCCCGCGCCATTGGGGCCAACGAGCGCGGTGATCTGGCTGGTCTTGAGGGAAAGATCGAAGTCCTGCAGAGCGTGGCGGCCAGTGCCGGGATAGCGGAAGGAAACTCCCCGCACCTCGATCTCCGCGATTGGGGACGGCATGGGCGCCGCCGCCTCTGGACTCGCAATTCCGGAGGGAAAGGCAAGAAATTCGAACAGGTTTTCGAGAAACAAACTGTTCTCATAAAGACGCCCGAAATTTTCCAGCAGCGACCGCGTTACCCCCAGCCCCTGATTGAACGCCTGATAAAAGAGTGCAAGGTTGCCCAGAGACACCAGGCCAAGAATGGCCCGCCAAACCAGCAATGCCAGCGCCCCACCCACAATCGCCAGGCTGCCTGCCCCGGCAAGCATTTCCGATGCGCTCTGCTGCTTTGCCAGTGCCAGCCGCTGTCCACGCAGTGTGGCGCGGGCTTGCTGGTATGCCGCGCGGAAAAATTCTCCCAGCTCAAACGTCCGCACCTCAGCCGCGCATTCGTGGCTGGTTAAAACCCAATCCTGGTAATTGGCGCTCCGCTCCAAGGCCGTCCGCCGCTGGTTCCACTGGAACCTCCTGCTTCCCGAATGCACAATCATCAGGAAGGCCGGCACCGTACTGAGCAGGAGCGTGAGGGAGAGGAGAGGACCGAAAGGAATCAGCACTCCCAGCATGGCAACAAGCGTGATGGAATTCTGAATCATTCCCCCTACGCTCTCCACCACCGCGGTAGGCCGGTAGGCTCCCTCGGTGCGCGCCCGATGCAGATGATCGAAGCACTCCGGCGTTTCATAAAACGCCAGATCGACGGCAGCCGACTTGCGATGGATCAGGCTGCGGATATGGTCGGCGGTAAGTTCCGACTGTGCCGTGGCAGCCATGGTGCTCAGGCTGCGTAGAGCCTCGGAGGCAAGCATCACCAGGCCCATGAGGATGGCGATCATTATGGCGGGCCGTGCCGTGCTCCAGCCGCCTCCATTGCGGATCACCGTCACCATGGCATTGACCAGGGCGCGGGTGAGATAGACCGTGGCCACCGGCAGCAATCCCTGCGCCACCAGCAACGCGGCCCAGAGCGCCGTCCAATATGAGGACGCCGTCCACACCAGCAGCATGGTGCGCGGCAGGTGGTGCAACTGGCCTGACAGCCGTTGCACTCTCGCCTTGATGTAGTGGTGCATCCGCATCCGTTGTCCGCGTTATTCCAATGGGACTATGGCTGGCTTCGTAACACTTATGCCAAGTTATATCCGAATTTAACGGACGGAGAAACAACCGCTGTCACGGATGTTCCAAGGCAATTACGCAGACTGCTGCCCGGCCCCGCGGAAGTACTTCAGCCCCAGCCGCGCTCCCCTCAGCACTGGATACAGCGGTATGAGCGGACGAGGCAGTTTGAATGTTTCAAAGTCGATGATCGTCGGGCCGATGGTCACTCCTGCGATGTACCGAAGGCGGTCCCTGGCAGCCTCTCCCCGGGTTCGCTCCCAAGCCCATCGCAAAGGCTTCTGAAATACCAACCCCAGGCCGCTTTCAGGCCATACTCCGTTCTCGATTTTGTTTGCGATATTCGCCACCTCCCGGTCGGCGGCGATCTCCGCCGCCAGATCGTGGGGGATTAGTGGGCTCCAGTGCCTGCTCACCAGGCACATCGATACCAGGAACATCCGGCGTGTATTGGTATCGGCGAGATGCCGCCGGACAATCTCCCATCGCATTGCGGGGTTCGCGTTCAAAAGCAATCCAATATCGCAGAAGTTCGACAGAATCGCCCATTCATGCCCCGCGGCATGAAGGCAAAGCGCAACCAGAAGATCCTCAGGAGAGAACGTTCTTATGTTTTGTCCGGAGAAAGGGACCGCAATCGCCCTCTGCCAGATGCCCTTCTCGTCCAGGGACGGAGACGCAAAGCGGGAGACCGGGCGCCAATGAAGATCCACCTCAACTCCCCGGCGGCGGAACGAGTGTTCGAACCCGTAATGGAAAACCGCGGCAAGCTGCGATTCGGAAAACTGGTTCGCATCCACAAAACCGAACCCCTCAAGTGCCTCGCGGGCCTGGAGCCTTTGGCTCTCCGGCACCAGCAGATCGATGTCTCCCGAAACTCGCAGGCCAAGTGTTCCGAATAGCTGCGAAGCCAGAACCGGACCCTTGTACGCCAGGTGCTCAATGCCTTTGGAGTTCAAATGGTGCGAGATGCCAAGCAGCTCCGAAGCCAGCAGAAGATTGCGGAGCCCGGCCTGCCTTGACTGCTCCCGCATCGCGCGCTGTACTTGCCCGGGTATCTCCCCCGGAGCGAAGGACTCAAGGTACTTTGAAAGCAATGGCAGCAGCCCATGCCACGCCGCCATCTCCTGCAGACGCGGCCAGTTGATGGCTTGCAGCGAAGACCGTGCAGCCATACAGCTGCTTGCAGCGGGGAATGGAATCCTGCTCGCCGCCAGCAGGAGTTCCATTTCCACTGAGCCGCCGCTGGTGGCCAACTTTTGCTGCATTACGCGCCGCGTCCAATCTCAGAAATTGTGCAAGTGTGCTGAGTCTCTACCGCTGGCTATTCGCTAACCGGGCTCGGGCATGCTTGTGCCGGGAGACCCTTCCGGTTTTGGGTATGCATGCCGGTGACGGCTTCGCTTTACTCTTTTGGTGGAGACACCGCTATCGCTGCAAACAAGTCCCATCAGGATGAAAAACAGCAAGGCGTTTGCCGGTATCTGAAGATTGAAATCCATGAAGCTATGCACGAGCAGCCCGGTGCAGGCCGTCATGCCGGCAATCCGCAGACATCCCTGCCAGTTGCGGTGCCATTCGGAGAGCCGGCTGAGCCCGCGCCGGTAGAGCAGCACAATCAGCCACATCGTCACGGCGAGTCCCGCAAGACCCATTTCCACGGCGCATTGCAGATAGTCGTTATGAGCCTGGCCCACCGACAGATCGGTGGCATAGCTGCGCACCCGCGGATAAACGTCGGCGAAGGTTCCCAGTCCAGTGCCCAATAGAGGATGCTGCGCGATGAGCGCGAGGCAGTCGCGTGCGATTCTGATCCGCGTAACCGGACCCCCCTCTTCCTGCTCCCCCAAAGAGTTGAACCGGGCTACGATTTCTCCGGCTCCCAAACCTGCAACCGACACCGTTGCCGCTATCAGAAGCAGCGCGAGAATGATGACCGCGCGCTTTCCATCGCGCGTTATGCCAAGGCAGATGGCCAGAAAAACGATTTCCATCAGTATGCTGAGCGTGCCGCCGCGGGACTGGGACAATACGGTGGCGGTCACCATTACCAAGGCCGCAAAGCCAAGCAGGAAGCGCTTATCGGTTGCGGTTTGCGAACGGAAGATCGGCACCAGCGCGAACGGCATGAGCAGTTCCATCAATCCCGCGAAATGGCTGCGATTCACATACGGACCGTAGACGGAGCCGCCCTGCCGCGGGGTAATCATCCAATAGAGGGTTCCGTGAGAGGAAAGATTCTGGATGATGCCGAACAAAGCTACGGCAAATCCGAAGATCGCCAGCACGATGCAGAACTTCCGGACTCGCTCCTCGCCGCGGATCAGCTGCACACTGACAAAGCCGAGGATGGCATACATCCCATAGAGCAACGCAGCCGAGCGGGTGGCATAAGGGTGCGCCGAAATGCCCAGCATGAGCTGGATGCCGACCATGGCCGCCAGCAGGAGCATGGGAACATATACGCCGCTGGGACGGATGCGCACTTCACGCCGGACCGCCTGCGCCGCTGCCCAGAACATGGCCGCAACCACCGCTCCTGCCTTCAAAGCGAAAGAGGACCACTCCTCTACCGCGCCGAATGCCAGCGGACCAAACACCAACAGCAAAAGAATTGAGTAGAAGGCTGCGCTCTCAAGTGCGGGCGCGGAGGAGGACGAGCTTGTCCGCGGGGCCAGACTCGTCGCCATGCCTAGTGGACCTCGGAAACCTGGAAGTCGTCCATCAGCAGGCGGCCACGGATGAGCTTGCTGCTCGCTTCCCTCGTCAGGGTCACAATTACCAGTGAGGTTTGCGGTCCGGTGGTGAACTCAACGCTTACCGGATGCCAGCCAGCCTTGGTATCAACGCGGTCGGTGGTAACGGAATTGTCCAGCTTGCCGGTATCCACCACACCCAGGTGGGGAGCCACGGCGGTCTGCAAGTCGGACAGCGCCCACGCCACCAGCCGGTAGTGCGTGGAGGGCTGCACCGGCAACATCTGATAAACCCCAAGATCGTTCACCGGCTTGTCGTTGAACAGGAAAGCCAGGGAGTGCGCCCCGGTGTGGCTCTCGGAGCTGAGTTCCACCTGCACATTGTCGGTCTGGCGATACCGCCAGGCGAGGCCGAGATCCAGCAGCGGAGCCTCGAATCCGGGATTGACCATCAGGTTTCCATTCGTGGGCAGGTAAGGCTTTAGTTTGGGCGTGAGCCGGATGATCTCTTCCCAGGCATTGCGCAGGGCGTTTCCATCATGGCGGGAGATGAGAGATTCCAGATAGGGCTGAACAAGCTTTACATCCAGAGGCTTTTGCAGGGAAATCAGCCGGCTCCAGCCCGCATCCGCCGCTTCATTTCTTTTTTGTCCGGCAGAAAACGTAATCCATGCCGCGTACACGTCGGGCCGCGGCGGCAGCGCCTGTTCAAACAGAGTTTTTTCGTCGAGCCCGATCCGGACCAGAAGCGGGAATATTGTGACCATCATGTCGGGCCGGTCGAGAATAACCTGATGAATCAGGCGCATGGACTCCGCCGTTTGCTCCAGCACCAAAAGCAGGCTGGCGGCTCCCCACAGAAGCCTGGGCGTGCGAGGGTTGGCCTCCACCGCGCGATGCACGGTTGCGATGCTGGCTGCGCGGTCACCCGCAAACATCTGGGCGTTCGCCAGATCGAGCCAATCAAACGAATCGTGCGGGTTCAGGCGGACGGCGGTGGAAAGTTCTCGCAATGCAAGAGCTGAGTCCTGCTCTCCATAGAATGCAAATCGCCCAAGCTGTGCGTGGTAGGTGTCATTCCCGGGATCGAGATCGACGGCCTTTTGCAAATTCTGATGGGAGACGGTCTGGGAGAAGCGGAAGGCGCGGTATTGCGTCCAGCAGACTTTCAAGTAAGCCAGCGACGCAACCAGAATGAATACGGCGAACAGCAGCAGCCTGGCCGGGGATTCAAGAGAGAGCCGCACGGCGGGCTTGGCGTCCGGCGCGCCTCTCTGCAGCAGGGAACTCGCCGAAGGCCGGTCGATGCTAAGCCTGGACGTCCGTGGTTGAACCAGCTCTGGGAAGTCAGAGCTAGGACGACTCATGGTAGTACCCCGAATACCTCGAGCCGTAATAGTAGTAGGAACTCTCGTCGTTGAAGTTGAGTCCGTTCACCACAACTCCCATGACGTTGGCGTTCACTTGGCTAAGCATCTGCCACGCGTGCTTCAGGGCGGACACGCGCGTCACCCCGGCTCGAACCACCATCATCACCGCATCTGCCTGCACGGAAAGTAAGACCGGATCGGTTACCGAAAGGATCGGGGCCGTATCAACAATTACGTGATCGAACTCCGTCCGCCATTTTTCCAGATACTGGCTCATCTGCGCGGAGGAGAGAAGTTCCGCCGGATGCGGCGCCTGCCGTCCCGCGGGGATGAAAGTCAGATTAGGAAGATCCGGGATCGAGGTGTAAACCTCTTCGGGCGTGCTTTGGCCCGATAACAAGCTGCTTAATCCCAGGTTCGTCTGCTTGATCCCAAAATGTTTATGCGCGCTGGGACGCCGCAGGTCGGCGTCCACCAGGAGTACGCGAGCCCCGTTTTGCGCCAGAACGACCGCGCAATTTACGGCGGTGGTGGTCTTGCCCTCCTGCGGCAGCGGGCTGGTAATCAGCAGGATTCGAGGCTCCGTATCGCTGGCAAGAAGAATGGAGGTGCGCAGCGTCCGGTAGGCTTCGGCGATCTGCGAAGTTGGCTTCAGGATGGTAACGATGCTGAGTGCGCGAGTCTCGGTGGAGATCGCCAGCCGGCCATTCTGGCTGGCCAGTCGCGGCCGCGACTCGGTCGACATGGGAACAATGCCCAGCGCGGGCAATTCCGTGACATGCTGAACCTGTTCGGGCGTGCGCACCGTGTCGTCCATGGTGTCCACCAGGAACGCCAGCCCCACGCCGCCCACCAGTCCGAAAACCAGCGAGAGCATGATATTCATCGGTATGTTCGGCTTGGCTGGCGAGGTGGGCACCTGGGGCCGCTCGGTCTTGCTGATATTGCTGGAACGCAGGCCCGCAACCACGCCGGCTTCCTTGAGTTTCTGCAGAAGGCCTTCGTGCAACTGGCGGTTGCTTTCCACATCGCGCCGTAACAGGCTGTACTGGATCGAGGCTTCGTTCAACTGGTTGGCTTCGGACTTCTGCTCTTCGAAGGAGGCGCGCAACAGCTTCTCCCGCTGCAGTGCCGCCCGGTACTCATTCTCAAGCTTCTCGGCTGCTTTTTTCTGCTCCACGGAAATTGCCGAGTCAACTTCTGTTAGCTCGCTGCTTACCTCTTGTACTTTTGGATACGATGCCCCGAACTGCACAAGCATCTTTGCGTACTGGTCCTTCAGTTCGGCGCGCTTCAACCGCAGGCTATCCAGAAGAGGTTCATTTTGCTGCTTCGTTGCGGACTCGCCACCAGCGGCGGAAAAACGCCAGTTGGTCTCCCGCTGGATGCGGTCGGCCTCCGCGGCAGTGAGTTGCCGGTTCAGATCGTCCAATCGCTGCGTAATGATGTTCTGCTTTTCATCCAGCCCGATAATGCCGTGCTCTTTCTGGTACTGAACCAGCTTCTCCTGGGACGATTCGACTTTCAGCTGTAAATCCGCGAGTTGCCGGGTAAGCCACTGTGACGTGGAAGTGAGCGACTCCAGCTTGGAGCGGAAGTTCTGCTCGATATAGGTTTCCATCAGCGTGTCGACGATGCGGGCGGACATCTGCGGGTCGGGATTCAGCACGCGAATTTCGATCATCCGGGTGCGCGGAACAATCAACACCTTGAGGCCGTTGCGGACCGCGTTGTACAGCGCAGTCTCAGCGGGGGTCGCAGGCTCATTCGTGTGGCTGGCCGTTTCGATAAAAGCGGTCTGCCGCGCTTTGGCGCCGCCCGCGAGTGCGCGTGCCGTTTCCAGGGCAAGGGCATTGCTCTTCAACACCTGAACCTGTGTTTCGATGGCTACGCTGTAATCTTCGAAGTCTGAAACCGGCTCGTCTTTAAATCCCAGTCCGCTGTTCTGCTCTTTGTTCACAACCAGCCGCCCGACGGCCTCGTACTGCGGAGTCGTCCGGAAGGTGACGACCGAAACCACGGTAACCACCACGGTCAGGAAGGCAATGATCGTCCAGCGCCGTTTCATCAGCACCGACCAGGCGTCGCGCAGCGTGAGATCGTAGGAGGAAGCGCCTAATACGGGGCGATAGCTTCCACGCTGGGAAGTGGTCTTGGCCAGTTCCAGATTCGGGGGGGTGTAGTTAACTACATTTGCCATAGTTATTCAGACGCCGTGCCTTGGAATCGAGGTGCTTGGCGGTGGATTTTGGTGTTTGCAGCCGCTGAAACTGCGCGGATTGTAGCACAG